>CAZNDM010000021.1:0-14409 GCA_964571845.1 uncultured bacterium
AAAACCGCTCCCAGTTCGGATCGCAGGCTGCAACTCGCCTGCGCGAAGGCGGAATCGCTAGTAATCACCTATCAGCATGGGGTGGTGAATACGTTCCCGGGCCTTGTACACACCGCCCGTCACGCCATGGGAGCCCGGAACGCCTGAAGTCGCTCGCCCAACCCGCTTCGGCGGGAGGGAGGCGCCTAGGGCGGGCCCGGTGACTGGGGCGAAGTCGTAACAAGGTAGCCGTACGGGAACGTGCGGCTGGATCACCTCCTTTCAAAGGAGTATAAAATTTCTTCTACCTTCTCCTTCACCAGAGACATACCACTTTTCCTTTCCTTAATTCACGGGCCTATAGCTCAGGCTGGTTAGAGCGCGCGCCTGATAAGCGCGAGGTCGGTGGTTCAACTCCACCTAGGCCCACCACTTATTAATTATCCCCTTAAAAATCATCATGTTGCGGACCTATCATCTTTACATTCTCATCGGTTATCCCTATAAAACTCCAATGCCTGTCGCCATCAAGATCACTTGCCCCTATAATCGTTATGTCTATTTCTCCATCCCTCACCGGCACAGAATCCCCTGACTCCGGATCCACATTCAAATCACTCCTTGCATCCCCTTTCTTTATACCATAAGTAAAATAAACATCCCCCGCAGGATAAAAACCGAGCTTTACAAAATTGCTCCACGGTGGAGGATTCCATCTCATCTTTCTCGGATTGGCAGGTGGTCCTACAGGGTGCCAGCCCTCTGTCAAATACCATCCATGTTCGGCTGCATAAGTCTCTTCACACATGTGAATCGCCTTAAGATTCGTATATGCCTCGCTCCTCTTCGCCCTGTACTGGTATTTTCTGTACTGGGGGATAGCAAGAGCAACCAGAACCCCCAATACGGCAACTGCTACCATTAATTCTGTAAGGCTATAACCAGGGTCTCTCATGACTCACCTCCCACCTATCCAGATAGCAATTTTGTCGCCAATCTACGAATTAAATTTTAAGGGGGTTCCGGGACAGGTTTCCAATGCATTTTGCAATTAAAACCTGATTATCTGGAATCCTGCTACCCGGGGAAGTGTAAAAACAGTATCCGGAATACCTGCGAGTGTCTTGAATGCACGGATCTCTGTTACGACCACTATCTCATCCTGATAGATTATGACTTTTTTTATAATCTTTCCCCTGAAAAATACCTTCATACTATCGACATTTCCTGAATCAGGTGCGAAAACCGCCACACAATCCCCATCTGATGGCAAAATTTTCGTGGGGTTTAACATCATGTTGAAGAAAAAATCCACATCCTTGAGCTTCTTTTGAATCACCAGTGTCGAATCCTTGAAATTCAAAGTTTTGACTGTTGAATCGTCTATAAGCACAAACTCTGTGTCTGGAGATGTTATGTTTATTTTGACCTTTCCTTTTGAAAACCACAGATGTCCCTCGAAGTCCCTGTAAACATAATCTCCGGTTTTGACAACCTGTTTGAAATTTGCCTCAAAGAACCTGACATTTTTCAGTACATTGAACTCTTTTTGACAGGAAAGCACGGAAATTAATAAAATCAGGAGTTTCATGGTCAAATTATAAACCATTTTTGTGCGATAAGCATATTTGGCCTTTTTCCAGAAGGTAATTAACCTTCATCGTGTACTTCTGGTAATTGGTGGTATTTTGAAATTGGTGGAAATTGGTGGTTTATGAGTCTTTCATTATAATAAGCCGGATGGTTGACACGCTTGTTAATTTTATCGTGCATATTTCTGGTGGAAAGCCGATCTGGATGGGATTCTGGGGTGGTGTTTTTACCACTCTTTTAAATACCCTTGGTGCGGCTCTTGTTTTAATGTTCAGGAACCCGAGTCAGAGGTTCATGGATGCATCTCTGGGTTTTGCTGCAGGAGTGATGCTCGCTGCCAGTTTCACGAGTCTTATTCTTCCCGGTGTGGAAATGGGGGGAATTGTGCCAGTGATAATTGGCATTCTTGCTGGTTCATTTTTCCTCGATGTCTCTGATCACCTGATTCCGCACATGCATTCCATCATCGGGACAGAAGGGTTGCATCCAGAGAGAATAAAAGCTGTATGGTTATTTATCATAGCAATTACTTTGCACAATATGCCGGAGGGACTTGCTGTTGGTGTGAGCTTTGGATCCGGGAAAGTCAGGGAGGCAATTGTCCTGATGATTGCAATAGGGATACAGAACATCCCTGAGGGCTTTTCAGTTGCTGTGTCTGCTATAAGTGCCGGTTACACCAGGGGATTTTACGCAATTTATACAGGGATAAGGTCAGGTCTTGTAGAAATTCCACTTGCTCTCCTTGGGGCGTGGGCTGTGCACAAAATCCATGTTATCATCCCGTATGCAATGGGATTTGCGGCTGGTGCCATGCTCTATGTCATTAGTGACGAGATCGTACCGGAAACCCACCGAAAGGGTCACGAAAGATACGCGACTTTTGGTACCATAATGGGGATTGTTGTAATGCTTTATCTCGATATGGTCTTCGGATAATTCACCTTTCTGAAGAGCAAGGAGCTAAAAATACCAAAAATTACACCCATTACGAAAGTTGCATGAATTGAGTAGTGAAGTTTAACAATCATGCCTGCGTACGGGCCACCTGAAGAGATTATTCCATTAATGCTTCCAATTGTTCCTATTGTCCTTGCCCTTAAATTTTCCGGTGAAAGCTGGGATACAATGGAGTTGTAGCCGATGAACACAATTTGGACGGCTCCAAAGGAAGTCATCAGTATGATCGAGTTGACGATGCCAGGCTTTAGATATGACCAGAGATAGATGGTTGATGCATGTATTATTATTGAAATCACAAACCATCTCTTCAAATTTTCGTCATGCAATATCCTTGCTGCAAAAATGGAAACCACGAGTGAAAAAATGGTTGAATAGGAGATGATCAGATTTATTTTTCGCTCGTCAAGACCGAAATCCTTCAAATGGAGCGATATAAAGGGACCATTTATAGACAGAGAAAACAGGAGATATAGAAACACAGAGCCTGCGAGGAAGGTTTTTACTTCCCTCGTGAAAATCTTATTGAAATCAAATCTTAACTCACCCCGGACTTTAAGCGTTTCGTATAGAAAAAGGTGTCTTGCCACAGCAGACAGGAAAAGGATAACTCCTGTCATCACGATAAGCTGACGGATCTGGAGAAAATTGAGAAGCCAGAATCCCAGGAGAGGTCCAAAGGCAAGTCCGGAGACGAGTGAAAACTCAAAGATGGAGAATGCTCTTTCCTTCCTGCTACACGATTCTCCGATCATGGCAAGAAATGCTGGCCATTGTATGGAAGAAAGTACGGTCATCATCCCGTAAAACACTGTTACAACCCACCAAACCCTGGCAAGTGAGATAATAATTGCAGAGATGGCAATAAAATATGTTGGTATTGCGATAACCCATTTCCTACCCCATCTGTCGGCAATAAAGCCACCGAGAAACTGGAAAGCCGTGTTTCCAAGCGTAAAAATAGTGTAAGAAAGCCCCACATTCGGATCAGACGCCCCAAGATCTTTCAAAAATATGGGCAGGATATACAGCCAGGTTGTAAGGCTCAAAAGTGAAACTGCAATTGTTGATGATAGAACAATTAAATTTCTTTTCATGACGATAATGTTATCAAAATTGCTCCAATGACCATCAGTATGCTACCCATCAACCGTTCAGGAATCTCCTTTTCTCTGAAAAACAGCCATCCATAGAATACAGAAATAATGCCGGAAAGTCTCTTGATGGCTATCATGTAGCTAACAAGGGTCATTTTGATTGCAGTCATGTGTGCCAGTGTCATGATCGCGTAGAACAAACCTGAAAAAAGAAGCAATTTCCAGCATCTTTGCCAGTCGCTTGTGCGAGCGCCTCTGATGCCAGGGATTATGAGAACAAGGTTCATGACAAGTGTGTAATAAAAGCTGAAAAACACGGGATTCGAATGCAGGACGAGCATTTTCCCTGCAATTGATGTGATACTGTAAAGAAATGCCACCAGAACGATCAGTCTCACACCTTTATTTCTCATGACATTCTTAATAGGTTCAAAAAATCCCCTTTTCAGATTTCGGATCCCCATGGTGTAGGATCCGGTAACTATCAGGAGTATGCCGACTGCCGCCCCCGGTGATACCTGCTCTCCGATTATCAGATAGCTACTAAAAATCAGGAACAGAGGAGTAAAAGATAGAAAGGGGAGTGATATGGAAATTTCTGAAAGTGAAATTGCCTTTACATACAAGTAAAGTGCCAGTGTCTCAAGGGGAATCCAGACAATATGCCACAGAAAAAATTCTGTATCGAGCTCTGGAATCTTAATCTTCATAAAAGGGATAAGGATGAAGGGTAGAGAGAAAAAATACCTGACCCATATTACGAAATACTCGTTCAATTTGCACCGTTTATAGGCTGCCTTTACAAAAGCATCAGAGGTTGCCCAGCCGAAAGCGGAAATAAGGGATATAAGGATCCACATTTTAACGCAGCTGAGACATTCTGAGAGAAATTTTCTTTTTTAGATCCGGGCTTCTGGCTGACTCGTAAGCCCTTTTCAGATAAAATTTAGCCATAAACATGTCGCCAGACTCTTCCCTCAGATCAGCAAGCTGGATGAAAATGCGCGCTTTCCTGTCACCTGTGAATTGCTCCACAACATTTAGAAGAAACTTTTCAAGGTCGGATCCCTGGCCTGAATGGATATAAGCTTGAATCAGTTTTTTGAGCACACTGTACTTACTCGTTTCGTCCTTCGCAAGTTTGAAAAGCTGGTGTCCCACGAGAATGGATTCGTTGTATCTTTTGATTTTCATATAAACATTCATTGAGTTGAGCATTGCCTGGTACTTTAATTTCGGGTTATCGGATGTTATAAGTTTTGAGTAAAGCTCAAGTGCTGAATCTGCCATACCGAGCGAATCATAAAGGACTGCAAGTACAAGAAGTGCAGATGGATTCGTCTCGAGATAAGATTTTTTTATCCTCTTTGAGACAATTTTGTAAATTTTTTCCGGGTCAAGTCCCCTTTTGAGTCCCTCTGATATTGCCTGTATAGTGTATGCATTTCCGTCGTATCTGACAGCAAGCCATTTCAAAATATTCAGGGCAGATTTTTCCCAGTGCCTGACCGTGTAGAGGAAGAAAACTTCATAAAGAAGTTCCGGCGCAAGGGGACTGTCAGGATATTTTTTAACGAAAGATATGTTCAGTTCTGTTGCGGACTTGTAAAATCCGAGCCTGTATTTACACAGTTCAATCTTGTATCTTAGTTTATCTCTATTCACCTCCGGAGTAGGGTTTTTCAGAGCGAGTTTGTAGAGTTCCATAGATTTCTGATAGTCTCCTGATATAAATCTGATTTCCGCAAGCAGATAGTATGAGTTTCCAAGTATTTCGGGTTCAACATTTTTTGTGGATACGATCTTCTTCAGGATAACTTCTGCACTGTCAGGGTGTCCAAGCTGAATATAGGCTCTGGCTATGTAATAGTTTCTGTAGTTCTCAAGCTCAGGCCTATTGCAGAATTGCAATGTGTTTAAGCTTTCCCGAAATTTCCCAATCTCAAATAATGTAAAGCCATAGAGGCATGTAAAATAACTGTGTAAGGGGTCCTCAAACGGGAATCTGCGGGCTTTTTCGAAAAAATTGTAAGCCTCCTGGTAGTTTTTTGTCATGAATTCAGTAACACCTGTTTCGAGGTAGATATAGGGGAGCATTTCCGGATTGTCTTCCGAAACTGCGAGCTGTAAGAACTTCAGAGCGCCTTTGTAATCCTTTGTCAGATCTCTTAAGTTCAGTGCGTAGAAAAATCTTATTACGGGTGATATAGGCGAGCTGGGATATTTTTCCAGAAAGTATTTCCGGGAGTCCATGGATTCATTGTAGAGTCCAAGTTTGTCCTGAATCAGGGATATGAAAAACAGGGCTGAGTCGGCAAAATTATTTTTTCCCTCTGTCAGGGTTACGATGTAAAAATTGTAAAGTGCTTCTTCATACTGCCCCTGAGCAAACTTGAGCTTGCCTTCATTGAATGTTCGATAAAGGGAATCGCCTGTTTGAACATTATCTGCCCTGATCAGGGTTAAAAAACGATCGACATAATAGTCATAGGCAACTCTTGTGTTTATAACGGCTGTCAGTGCGATGACGATTCCCAGCATCGTTTCGTTATTTTACAGTATTTTACCAATGAGAATGAAGAAAGATAATTTCATCTATGCTGTTCGGATGAAATGAACAATGAAAATGGTGAGACCAATTATGATTTATTCAAAACCCTCCGTTGAAAGGTGTATTGGCATGGTATCCGCGCAGAATGATTTGAGCTGTCAAAACTCTTACTAATCTTCTTCACAGGAGGGCTGTCTTGTAGGATGTTTCAATTGACCTCTCCCCTTACGCTGTCTTGTTGCATGGAAGGGATTCTTCCCTCACAAAGCAAAAAACCCTTTCAACTTCCTCTCCCACAAGGCGGTGGAGATCCTATTCAAACTCATCTCCTGTAAAGAGGAGGAAACACTTTTCAACTTCTTCTTCCGCTCAGCGGTGAGTCCCTCTTCGATCTCCTCGTCCGCAAAGCACGGGAGACCATTTTCAACTTCTTCCTTTGCAGAGCGGGGGAGGCCATTTTCAACTTCTTTTTTCGCAAGTCGAAGAGGCTCTCTTCAAGCCTCTCCCCCGTGAAGAGGGGGCCCCTTTTCAACTTCCTCTCCCATAAAGCGGGGGAGACCCTTTTCAAACTCCTCCCCCGCAGAGCGGGGGAGGATTAAGGAGGGGGCAGAAAGAGCATATTTGGCAGTGAGGAGCGGGTGGTGGTTTTAGTGCCCTCCCCTTAATCCCCTCCCACTTCGTGGGAGGGGAGTTGGGGGAGGCTCCCACTTCGTGGGAGGGGAGTTTGTTGGTTAAGCCCTCCCGTAAGCGAGAGGGGAGTTGTATGTGACTCCTCCCGTATTTCTCGAAGGGAGGTTGGGTAGTGAAGTTTCTCATAAGTTGGAGAGGAGTTGCGGGTTAATCCACCCGCATATCGTCTTTAGATTGTGATGTAGGAGACCTGGCAACTCTTACCCCCGCGAAGTGAAGGATTGTCCTGCAACCTCCTCTCCTGCAAAGCGGTGGAGACCCTTTTCAAACCCCTCCCCCACAGCACATTTGTGCTGTGGGGGAGGATTAAGGAGGGGGCAGAAAGAGCATGTTTGACAGTGAGGAGTGGGTGGTGGTTTTAGTGCCCTCCCCTTAATTCCCTCCCACTTCGTGGGAGGGGAGTCGGGAGAGGTTCCCACTTCGTGGGAGGGGAGTCGGGGGGACTCCCACTTCGTGGGAGAGGAGTTGAGGGAGACTCTCACTACGTGGGAGGGGGAGTTTAGGGGAGTCTCTTACTACGCGGGAGGGGAATTTGGGAGAGATCCCCGCTACGCGGGCGGGGAATCTGGGAGAAACCCCGATATGCCAATGAGAAATTAGGAGAAAGTTCCTGCGATGTGAGCGGGGAATTGGGAAAAGATTCCCGCAGAGCGGGGTAATTTACACAAGATTCTCACATAGCGAAAAAAAGATGGTTGACAGGAGGTTTCCGCTATGCGAGAGGGGAGATTATAGGTGAATCTTTCCGAACAGCACGGGGGAGTAATTGACACGAGGTTCTCGTACGGCAGGAGGTGTGGTGAGTGTGAGATTCCGTAAGCGGAAGGGTGGATTGGAAATAAGAAGCTCCGGCAGGCGGGAGAGAAGGTTGTGGATTGGAGAATTCGCTTGCGGAGGGGGGATGTAATCTTTCCCACTTCGTTGGTGGCTGTAGTGAATTTTTTCACAGCAAAAAAATTACTGTTTTTGCACATTGAAAGAAAAGTGACTGCTGGTAAAAAATTCTCAAATGACCTCAGACACTATGCACAGAGACCCCGATTTTCCCCGCCCCTCGAGCTTGAGAAATTATTTTTAATCAAACAGTCTGAGACTACCTCATTTGCATATAAAACCCGTACATCCCCTTTATGGTTTTTGATAGTTTATCAATACCTGACACAACTTCTGGAGACACCGCCTCTCCCGGCTTCAGACTTTTAACCTGTATGCCCCAGACCGTAACTTTGTTAACACATTTCTTGAGTAGATGGACAAACATAGAAAGAGGTAATGAATGAGAAGACAGTGTGGACCCGTCTATCTCGGACTCCTCGATGATCCTGAATTCGCCGGGTTTACCACCGAAATCTGCCGCGTCCACGATTACCACCACATCAGATCCGCAGAGTCCATCCACATGGTTCAGGGGATCAGCGGTGATCTTCAGTGTCTTGAAAGAATCGGAGAGCCTTTCTACAACCATCAAACCAGCTGCATCGTCACCCATTGATTGGTTACCTATTCCAACAAGGATAACCTTCTTCATTTAATACACCTCCCCGTGTTTAGTTAATTATCCTTCTACCCTTTGGGATCTGGTTTTTTAACCTTCCATTTCGGAATATAGCTGATCCCAGTATATCTTCTCCACATTTTACAATTACCTGTCCCTCTTCAACATCTTTGATGTCCCCGATATCAATGTCATATCCGCGAATAAATCTCTGTGCGTCCCCTTGTGAAAGATAAACGACATTTTTCTTCGCTAAATGGCCAAAAATTTGCATTGCAGCAGTTGTCCATTTAAATCCCTTTTTTGAAACTCGTAAAAATCTGATCCCCTTTCTTTTAAAGACTTTAAGCTCAAAATTTTCCATCTCACGGGACGCTATCCATATGTCACTCTGGACAAAAAAGGAGTAACCGTCAAAAACTTCTGGTGGTATTCCAAATCTCTCTTCAATGTATTTCAATCCCCTTTTAACTTCCGGGTTCATTTTTTCTTTTTCCTTACGAGTTTCGTCTTGATTTCAATAGGTACACCCCAGAAACCGAATCTTTGCCTTATGTTTTTTGTTAAAAATTTTAAAAACGATTCAGGAACATGTGATTTCGTGCCAAGGAGAAATACAGGAGGGGTGTGGCGGACCTGCTTTAGAAAAACAATCTCAGCTGGGGGTGAGTATCGAGAAAACAGCTCATAAAGCATGTTCTCGAGCTCCTCTGGCTTCACCTTCTTCCTGCGCTCCTCGTAGACTCTTTTTACAGCATCCTTAAGATAATTTATCCCTTCGCCTGTCTTTGCTGATGTAAATATTTTAGGCGCATAGTCAACAAAGTTCAGCTCATTAGCAATATGGGCAAAGACCTCCTTTCGGTCTTTGATGAGATCCGCCTTGTTGAGAGCGATTACAATCCCTTTGCCCTCTTTTTCGGCAAGAGAGATGATTTTCTTGTCTATATTTGTAATTTCCTGAGAAATGTCAATTACAATGATCGCAACATCTGCGAAATTTAGAGAGCTGAGGCTTCTCAGGTGTGCGTAATATTCGATCTCGTCTTTGTACTTTCTTTTTATTCCCGCGGTGTCGACAAAAATGAAGTCGTCTGTTTCAAAATCAACAGAATCCCGCGTTGTCCCCGGAACATCGGAAATTATCGAAATATCCTTGCCTGTTAATGCATTGAATATTGAGGATTTTCCAACATTTGGCTTTCCAAGTATGCTTACAGGAATTTTCTTCTTTTCTTCGGCTCTGACGCCGTGTTTCCCCACTTTTTCAACAATTCTGTCAAGAAGTTCGTTTACTCCGTAACCATGAGTTGCAGAGATTGGTAACGGTGGACCCCAACCAAGAGCTTCGAATTCCTCAATATACGGATCTTTCACATCTGATTTGTTTGCAACAAGGATAACATCTTTGTTAAGTTTTCTGAGCCAGTTACTGATTTCCTCGTCGTATGGAGTGGGACCTGACTTTCCATCGACGAGAAAGATGACGAGGTCCGCACTCTTCACGGTCTGTTCTATTTTCTCACGAACGAGCTCCCAGATGGGATCCTCATCTGGTGGAAAGAAACCACCAGTGTCAATGAGTTCAAAAGCGGTTTTGTCCCACCTGACGATCTTCGAGATTCTGTCCCGGGTTACCCCAGGTCTATCGTCCACTACAGCAAGCGGTTTCCTGATAATTCTGTTAAAGAGGGTTGATTTTCCAACATTCACCCTCCCGACTATGACAACTTTAGGTAGTTCCATGGACGGAAAATATAATTTACCTTCCTTCGGATGTCAATTACGAATGCATTCTCAGTATCAGGGTGGCATGTGGAAATATTAAAAACCTGAAAATGCAAATTTGTGTTTGGATTAATTTCACGACTTAATTATTTGTTCGATTTTTTTGAAAACCTTTTCAGGCTCTATCAATCTCATGCATTTGAAATGCCCCAGAGGACAGGATTCTGAACCATGCAATGAACACGGGCGACAGGCAAGAGGAACTTCAAAAACATGAGCATTGCAGGGTCTGAATCCAAATTCAGGAATAGTTGGACCAAAAAAGGCAATGACGGGAACATTGTATGCTGACGCAATATGCATCGGGGCTGAATCATTTGAGATAACGAGCCTGGAGTTTTCAATCACAAAAAGGAGCTCCCGGATGGTCGTTTTTCCTGTTAGATCAATAACATCTTTTTTGTAAGGTTCTACGAGCTTGGAGTCATTTTTATCACCGACAGCAACGATCTGAATTTCTTTTAAGTTATTTTTGATCAATTTTACGAGGTCAGAAAAGTAGGGCCAGATCTTGGTCCTGTGGGCTGCCCCCGGAGCAATCACGATGTAATCTTCCGGAAGCTCAATGTCTGCCACGACGGGCTCAAGTTTGGGACACGGAGGTGGTTTATCTATGCCCAGCGCCCTCCTGATGGGTTCAGCGTAGAGTTCATAAACAGGGATTTCGTCAATTTTTTTACCTTTTAAAGCCCTGAGCCGTTCTCTTCGTCTGTTATTGTAAATGAGTTTTTCTCCTGCCCCGGAAGCTTTTAAAATTAAGTAACTTAAAAGTTTTCTCTGGAGATCAAATGCAAAGTCATAGTTCATGGCTCTCACAGTTTTTATAACATTCAGGATGTCTCTAATACCATAGGGTTTTGGAATTTTCAGAATCTTTTTGACCCGTCTGTCATGCTCATAGATGGATGCAAAGTGGGAGTAAGTCAAAAGGTGCACTTCAACAGACATGTTTTTGAGCATTTCAAAGACAGATGACAGAATTACGAGGTCTCCCAGAGAGGAAAGACGAATGACGAGGATTTTCATATTCTAAATGCTTCTCTTTGGTTTTCCTTCAGCAGATCAAGGGCTTCGTCAAGTGGTAAAGGTTTTGCAAAAAAGTATCCCTGGCCGTATTCCACCTGTATTTCCTTAAGTAATTCCACATGATTGATGGTTTCAACGCCCTCGGCTATTACTTTGAAGCCAAGTTCATGAGACAGACTGGAAATTGCCCTGACAATGATGGCATCTTCCCGGTTACCATCCATGTTCATCACAAAGGACCTATCAATCTTGATGTGGTCAATGGGTAATTTCCGAAGGTATGCAAGTGAGGAGTATCCAGTTCCAAAGTCGTCAATGTCGATCTGAACACCGATACTTCTGAGGAGTTTAAACGACTCACCAACTGTTTCTATGTTGTGCATAATATCAGTCTCTGTAACTTCAAACGCAATTTTGTGGGGATCAATATCGAGATTGTTGATTTTTGAAACGATTTTGTCAAAAAAGATTTCTTTTCTTAGCTGCATGGGCGATAAATTGATTGACATGCGGATTTCTGGATTGACTTTCAAAAATTCCTTTGTGTCATTGCAGGCTTTTTCGATAACCCAGTCACCAATTTCAGTGATCAAGCCAAATGTTTCGAGTTCAGGGATAAATTCCACAGGTGAGATCCAGCCCAGCTCGTCGTCAAACCACCTCATAAGGGCTTCAAATCCGACGATTTTCCCATCAGTCAGGTTGACCTGAGGCTGGTAATAGAGCAAGAATTTGCGGGATCGAACTGCTTCTTTGAGTTTGTTGTCCATGATAAGCTTTTTCTGCATCCGTGTGGTTATCTCACCTGTAAAGAAATTGTAGAATCCGGGTCCCTCTTTTCTGGCATTTTTAAGTGCAGCATCTGCATGGGACATCAGGTCTGTTGACTTTTTGCCGTCAGGATAAACAGCCACTCCGATATTGAAGTCCAGATAAATATCTTTCTCGTCAATACTTACCGGGTTCTTAAAGAGCTCGATAATGCGGTTGAGCCAGAATCTGACCTCATCCTCTGTCCGTATATTTTCAATGAGGATTGCAAATTCATCTGCTCCGATTCTTGCAACAAAATTGTCCTTTCCAGCAACTTCTTTTAGTTTCCGTCCCACGGCTCTTAATATCCTGTCACCTGTTTTAAAACCATAGGTGTTGTTTATTTCTGTAAATCCGTAGAGGTCGAGGTAAAACAGCGCAATTCCTTCTTTCCGCCTGTTTGAGACTTCAACTGCGTATTCGATCCTTTCCTCGAGTGCAAGTTTGTTGGGTAATCCGGTTACAGGGTCAGTGTAAATAGTTTTTTCGAGTTTTTCACGGAGTTTCCATTCTTCGGTAATATCTCTTGCTGTTGTAACATAGTGAGTAATCTCGCCCGCTGCGTTCTTAATAGGAGTTATGATCTCCTGGACCTTATAGATTTCTCCAGTCTTCTTGCGGTTTATCCAGAGCCAGGAAAAGGGCTTTCCTTCCTTGATAAGCCTTATAAATTCTTCTACATCCTCTTTGGGGTGCATTTCACTGCAAAACATTGTGGTTTTGTGTCCGATTATCTCCTCAAGTTTGAATCCGGAGACTTTCTCAACGGCGTTATTAGCGTAGAGGATAACGCCGTTTTTATCAGTAATAAAGATCATCTCTTTGCTCTGATCAAAGGCTCGAATGAGGAGTTTTTCAAATTCGAGTCTCTTCATCATGCTGAAAGCGAAAGAGAGGTCGCCCTGAATCTCTTTCAAAAGTCTTATCTCTTCGGGATCATTGATAAGGAGCTTTTTCTCCGAAAAAATGCCTATAACTCCGCTGAACTGATCGTCTATTTTTATCGGAATGTATGCACAGGATTTAAAGTTAAATCGCAGAAGGTCTTTAATCCACGGGTGTTCGTTTCTCTCAATATCTTCGATGAGGAAAATTTCTCCCATCTTTAACCTTTTTCCGATCTCGGTTTGTTCGATCGGGATTATTGATGAAAGAACTCTGTCAATCTCATCTGTAAAGTCTGCTGGACCTATACACGAGACAGGTTTAATTTTGCCTTCTTCGTAAAGTGCAGCCCATGCAAATTTGAAGCCACCCTCGTTAACAAAAACTTTGCAGGCGTCTTTCATGAGCTCGGTTCTGTCTTCTGCAACTATAATCAGTGAGTTGATTTTTGAAAGTGTGCGATACAGTCTGTTGATAAGCTCTATTCTTTCCCTCTGACGATCGATCTTTTCAAATAACATTCTCAAAGAAAGGTACAGGACGAGGAGTACCACGAGAAGAGTAACGGCAAAATATATCCTGTAAATGGTTATAAGGTTGGAAAAGCTCTTTATTATGTGGTGGTTCTTCAGGATGACCTCAAAGGCGATTCCAAGGGATAGGTAGGTAATGATGAGAAGAAACACCACGAACCGCATGTACTTCCTTGAAACTTCCATTGGATCCCCCTTTCCATGATTCTGAAATCATAGGGTAATCTTGCCTCTGTGTCAAATCCTGCCTGAGGGTGTTTGTAAAATAATTTACCGGTATCAATTCCTCGCCACCCTGCAGAATAACTCGACTGTAGTTCCTGTCTGCTGAAGGAACCACGCTCGACCTTCCATCCTTTCTGGTGTCTCGTCATTTGAGCTTTCTTTTCCGGAAAGTGGGAGGGATCATCTTTCACTTTCACGAATGGGAGTGATCACCCATCATCTACACTCCTGCTTGCCGGGGTCATGTATCACTACCTATTCAGCTTGTGGGAGTCACTCCTAACTCCTCACCTGCTTGCGGAAGGGGTACCTACAACCTCCCCTCACACGAAGTGGGAGAGATGACCCACCATCTCTCCTCACAATCTGTGGGAGGGGATCACTCCCACCTCCCCTCCCGCTTTGCGGGAGTCTTTTCGCACCTCCACTCCCGCTCTGCGGGAGGGGATTAAGGGGAGGGCAAGAAGAGCTCTTCTGCTTTTCCCTGTCAAATCAGCTCTTTTTACCCCTTCCTTAATCCTCCCCCACAAAGCAAAGCTTTGCGGGGGAGGGGTTTGGAGTGCACGAGTAAAGGAAATGATCACCTCCAATTTCCTCTCTCATGAAGTGGGAGTCTACTGTCAACTCCCCTCCCGCTTTGCGGAAACTCACCACCTCCCCTCCCACGAAGTGGGAGGGGATTGAGGGGAGGGCAAAAAGAGCTCCACCTGTTTTTCTCTGTCAAATCAGCTCTTTTTACCCCCTCCTTAATCCTCCCCCACAAAGTAAAGCTTT
>CAZNDM010000022.1:0-12007 GCA_964571845.1 uncultured bacterium
CAAAAAGACCCCCACCTGCTTTTCCCTGTCAGATCAGCTCTTTCTGCCCCCTCCTTCATCCTCCCCCACTTCGTGGGGGAGGAGTTTGAAAGACAATCCTCCCCCACAAAGCAGGGGAGGGGGTTGAGATTGTCTCCCCGCGAAGCGGAAAAAGGAGTTTATCAAGTGTTTTTCGACACCCTGCAAAGCAGCATGAGGAAAGGAGGTACTTCCAATCTCCTTCTTGCTTGTAGGAGAGTATCTAAAAACCACTTTCGACTTTCGAAAACCCCCCTGAAACATTCCCTCCCATCTTGGAAAAATTTACCACTCAATTCATCTTTGACGAACTGGGAGGGGTCACTTACAACTTCCCATGCCGCCTGTGGAAGGGAACCTCCCCTCCCACGAAGTGGGAGGGTCATCCACAACCTCCCCTCCCGCTCTGCGGGAGGGGATTGAGGGGAGGGTAATAAAACCCCACCTGCTTTTCCCTGTCAGATCTGCTCTTTCTGCCCCCTCCTTACTCCTCCCCCACTTCGTGGGGGAGGGGTTTGAAAGACGATCCTCTCCCAAACCTCTTCGAGGTTCGGGGGTTTGTAAGACAGACCTATCCACGATGGTAAAGTACTGTGTGGGAACGATGTCTTAGCCAGAAAAAGAAGCAATTGGGTTGACAGCCCGATTATGAAAGTGTATAAATAAGACACTTCATGCGGCGCCATCGTCTAGTCAGGCCTAGGATACCTGGTTCTCAGCCAGGAGACCCGGGTTCAAATCCCGGTGGCGCTGCCATATTTTTTGGGGGGTCGTCTAACTGGCAGGACGCCTGACTCTGGATCAGGTAGTCGGGGTTCGAATCCCTGCCCCCCAGCTTTTTTAAATTTCAATGGATATTAAAGAAGCGCTCACCTTTGACGATGTTCTCCTCGTCCCTCAGAGAAGCGGTGTCATCCCCGCACAGGTCGATGTATCCACAAGACTGACGCAGAAGCTCAAAATGACTATACCTTTGCTCTCCGCTGCCATGGATACCGTTACAGAAAGTCAAATGGCTATCGCCATGGCAAAATACGGCGGCATCGGGGTCATACATCGTAATCTCTCACCTGAAGAGCAGGCTGAAGAAGTTGAAAAGGTTAAACGCTATGAAAGCTGGATTATAAATGAACCTGTAACCCTCACCCCTGATGATACAGTGGAAACAGCAAAAAAGCTGGTCAACGAAAAAGGTATCTCCGGTATCCCCATTGTTGATAAGGACAATGTACTCGTGGGCCTTATAACGAAAAAGGACCTCCTTTTTGAATACAACAACGACACGCCCCTCAGGAATGTGATGAAAGATTTCCGCGACCTCATCGTCGTAGATGAGGGGATAGACATTGAAAATGCCGTTGAAATTCTACGAAAACACAAAATTGAAAAATTACCTGTAGTTGATAGGAATAGAAGGCTCGTCGGCCTTATTACTCTAAAGGATATATTGAAAAAAACGGAGTTCCCAGACGCCCTTGTTGACGAGTCAGGAAGGTTGAGGGTTGCAGCTGCCATAGGTACGGGCAAAGACTGGGAACACCGCTTAAAGCTTCTTCTTGACAAGGGGGTGGATATTATTGTTGTTGATACTGCACACGGGCACTCAGAAAGGGTCCTTGATGTCGTTTCAAAAATTAAAAAGGACTATCCTGACCTTCAGGTTATAGCTGGAAATGTTGCCACAGCTGAAGGTTGTAAAGATCTCATAGACGCCGGAGCTGATGCCGTTAAGGTAGGGGTTGGTCCTGGATCAATCTGTACAACCCGCGTCGTCGCTGGCGTGGGTGTCCCTCAAATAACTGCTATCATGGACTGCTATTCAGTTGCAAAAGAGAAAAACATCCCGATAATTGCAGATGGCGGAATCAGATATTCCGGAGACATTGTAAAAGCACTTGCAGCTGGTGCCTCAGCTGTCATGCTCGGTAATCTCCTTGCCGGGACCGATGAGAGCCCGGGTGAAACCATTCTCCTCGGCGGCAGAAGATTCAAGGTTTATAGAGGTATGGGATCCCTCGGAGCAATGCAGGAAGGGAGCGGAGATAGATATTTTCAGGAAGAAGCCACGAAATTTGTTCCCGAGGGAGTCGAGGGCAGAGTGCCATACAGGGGACCAGTTAAGGATGTTATATTTCAGCTAATCGGTGGACTCAAAAGTGGAATGGGCTATGTGGGAGCAAAAAATATACCCGAACTTCAGAAAAGAGCAAAATTCGTCAAAATTACTCATGCCGGTTACATAGAGTCACACCCACATGACATAACAATCACAAGGGAGTCGCCCAATTACGAGCTCCCAAGATGATCTATATCCACAAGTCTTTCTCTGAAGTCTATAACCCTGTACTTTTTACCCTTTTTGACCACAGTATGCCCCTCACTCCTCAGTATCTCGGCGATTTCCTCGTCTGAGAGTGGAAGCTTTTTGTCAATAGAACCATCGTTTTTGATAGTCCTCCAGTACGGAGTTATGTCCCTCTTGCCCTCCATTCTCTCTTCCTCAGCAGCAAAGGCTGCTATTTTCACAAAAATCCCCGTTGTCAGCGGACATGCTACATCCACTCTGTACTGTTTTTTAAGAATTTCCCTGATCTGACCCACAGTAATAAGTTTACCGTAAGGGACCATTTTCATGATCCTGTCAACATCCAGTGGTGAAGGGACAACCATTCTACCCTCGCCCCATTTCTCTGCCATTTTGCCCTCTAAATTAACAATTTTGGGCAGATCCCTGGTATTGTATAGTTTGTCTTTCCAGCTTTTCTTTCCTTTCTTCATACAGATATTCTAAGGTTCGGGAAACAATAATGGTAGTTTACTGCAAGAAGCGGATATCGTTCCGCAGAGTTGTCTATTGAACATTTT
Organism: uncultured bacterium; assembly: GCA_964571845.1. GTDB lineage: Bacteria > Hydrothermota > Hydrothermia > B15-G9 > WFZT01 > WFZT01. The sequence goes on from CAZNDM010000022.1 coordinate 2,884, forward strand.
TATTGGAAAATTTAAAATTCATTCATGACTACTGCAATTTTTAAAAATTTATGTCCAAATTGTTGGGGTAACATCAGTTCAGAGAGGCTAAAAGAGGGACTCCCCTGCTCCAGTTGTCTTCCAAAAACCGATGAAAATCCCTGTCAATACCTACAAAAAGAAGGGAAGCTTAAGGGACTGAAAAGTTTCTGCACGGTAACAGAGGAAGCACTGAGATTTAGTGAATTCTTTAGAGAAAAGCTTGGCTTTGACCCGTGGGCGCTACAGGAAACATGGGCACGGCGTGTAATACTTGGAAACTCATTCGCCATCCTTGCTCCCACAGGTGTTGGTAAGACTACCTTTGGACTTGCCATGGCTTCTTTCATCGAAGGTAAATCCTACATTATTGTTCCGACCAAGATACTCGTAAAACAGGCAAAAGAAAGACTTGAAAAATTTAATACCAAAAGGGTCCTTGCCTACACCGGAAACAAAAAAGATAAAGACGAAATATCATCTGGCAATTTTGACATCCTCGTAACAACCCACATGTTTCTTTATAAAAACTTCGATCTGCTCAAAGGACACGAATTTTCCTTCATTTTCGTTGATGATGTTGATTCTCTTCTTAAAGCTTCAAAAAATGTTGATTACATCGTCAAACTTCTTGGGTTTACCGATAGGGACATCAAGAGGGCTCTCACTATTCGCAACAACCAGAAGTTTAGAAAAAAGCCTCGAGGAGTTCTCGTTATTTCCTCTGCAACCGTTCAGCCAAAAACAAGAAGAGTGATACTATTTCAGAATTTGCTGGGATTTGATGTACAGAAATCAACCTCAACAATCCGAAATGTGGTCGATACCCGGCTGGATGTGTCATCTCCTGAAGATGGACTTCGTGTTTTACCGGAAATAATAGAGCGTCTCGGCGACGGTGGTCTGGTCTATGTATCTTCTGATCTCGGGAAAGATTGGGTTGATAGAGTAAAAGAAAAACTTGGAAGCATTGCCCTGAGTTACGAGGACAGGGATGCCTTTTCAAAGTTTCGAAACGGAGATGTCAAAGTTCTCGTGGGTATTTCACACCACCAGAATCCGCTTGTAAGAGGCATCGATATGCCGGAGAGAATCAGGTACGCTGTTTTTCTTGGTGTTCCCAAAATGCTTTTTCAGGCAAAGGTTGAATCCCGGATACCCAGAAACCTGATAAGGTTTATTTATCCACTCAGGATCGCGCTACCTGAAGAGCGTGAGAGACTCGAGGAGTACACTGACTTTTTAAACAAATACTTCAATCTCAGGGAGGATCAGATTGATCGATACCCGAAAGTTGCCGAAAAACTCAGCGAAATTGCCGATTTTATCAAAAGAAAAATAGAGGATCCGACTGTAATACAAAAGATTGAAGATTCAGACGAGATTTCTCTGATCTATTCGGATGAAGGACTCTTCTTTGTCGTTGGAGACGCAATTTCCTACATTCAGGCAACGGGAAGGACATCGAGACTCTTTGCAGGCGGTCTGACAAAAGGGCTTGCCGTATCTCTCGTTTACAATCAAAAGGCGAGAAGAAGCCTTGAAAGAAGACTCAGGAGCAGTTTCTTCTTTGAATTCGAATTTGTCGAATTTGAAAAAGTTGATCTTGATAGGATTCTCGAAGACATCGACCGGGATAGGGAAAGGGTCAGGAAAATCTTAAGCGGAGAATTGCAGGCTGAACGCAGAGACCTCGTAAAATCCACTCTTGTCATCGTTGAGTCACCCAACAAGGCGAGAACAATCGCTAACTTTTTCGGAAAACCTCAGAAAAGATGGATCAGGGAATCAATGGCTTATGAGGTCAATCTCGGTGACAGAATTCTCATTATAGTTGCATCCCTCGGGCATGTACTCGATCTCGTTGAAAAAGGTGGTATCTATGGCGTACTTGAGGACAGGGGAAAATTTATTCCCGTTTACGCAACGATAAAGAGATGCACAGCCACGAATGAGCAAACAACTGAGCCGAAGTGCAGATCCGGAAGGAAACCTGATCAGGACAAAATGAGCATCATTCAGGCAATAAGAGATCTTGCAATGGAGGTAAACGAAATTTTTGTGGCGACTGATCCCGATTCCGAAGGCGAAAAGATAGCATGGGACATCGTGTTAAATCTCCTTCCCTTTAATCAACACATTTATCGTGGGGAATTTCACGAAGTTACTCCCAGAGCATTCAGAGAAGCAATTCAGCACCCAAGAGATGTCAATGAAGATCTCGTGAAAGCTCAGATTTTGAGGCGAATCGCCGATAGATGGGTTGGATTCTCTCTTTCTGAAAGACTTCAGAGATACTTCAGATTGAGGTCCCTTTCCGCCGGTCGGGTTCAGACACCTGTTCTCGGATGGGTAATCCATAGAGAACAGGAGAGAAAGAAAAAAGTTGGGCTCATTAGCGTGGAGATCAATGGACTCAAACTATCCTTCAGAATCGATGATGTTGAACATGCCAGAAAGGTTTATGAAGGTCTTGACCATGCAAAAATCGAAGTAACTGGAGAGGAAGAAAGGGAACTGAACCCAAGACCTCCATTTAACACAGGAGAGATGTTGAGAGCATCTTCAGATCTGCTTGGTTTTTCAGCTCAAAAAACCATGTCCCTTGCTCAGGATTTATTTGAAAAGGGGCTTATCACTTACCATCGAACTGACTCGACCCGCGTGTCAGACGCAGGTTTCAGGGTTGCCTCTGAATTTATCAAGGAGAACTACGGAGAAGATTTTCTCAGGCTAAGAAGATGGGGCGAAGGTGGTGCTCATGAATGCATAAGACCCACAAGACCCCTTCCACCCGAAGAAATCAGCTTCCTCGTTCGTGAAGGTAAACTGGATCTACAGGATCCTCGAAATGCTGTAAAACTCTATAGCATTATATGGAGACGATTCATTGCATCGCAGATGAAACCGGTAAAGGTAAAGACAGCTCAACTCAGGATAGTTCTTGACGGCAATGTTGTTCACGAAGAGTCAATAAATACAGAAATTGTCGAACATGGCTTCAATCTCGTGGAGCCTGTTAAAGTTCACAGGTTACCCGACAGACTCCTTGTCAGGGCTAAAAAACTTGAATTCGTCCCTTCAGTTTCACCTTACACACAGGGCAGTCTAATTGAAGAAATGCGGAAAAGGGGCATTGGAAGACCATCAACCTATGCTAAAATCGTTCAGACACTTCTCGACAGAAAATATGTGGTTGAGAAAGCAAGGTATCTATTCCCTACCCAGCTCGGCATCAAAGTTTACAATTTTCTTACATCGAGATATCCCGATTACACAAGTGAGGAGTTTACACGGTTTCTTGAGGAACAGATGGATCTGGTGGAAGAGAGAAAAGCAGATTACCAGGAAATTCTTCGCAGCCTTAAAAAAGTGGTTTACCTGAAATGAAAAAGCGGGGACCCATGGAATATGCACTGTATCTCCTATCAAGGAAACCCCGCACTGAAAAAGAACTGGTAATTGCACTTAAAAAAAGAGGAGTCAGTAAACAGGAAATAGACTCGATCCTCGAAAAACTGAAAGAGTGGAAGTATGTTGACGACCTGGATTATGCAAAAGAATTTGTTAAGGTAAAGATGAAAAAGATTTACGGACCGCCGGTGATCAAATCCGAACTTCTGAAAAGAGGTGTAAAGCCCGGGATCGCAGAAGAAGCAATAAAAGAGGAGTTTGACGAGGATCTCGTGCTGAAGCTTGCAGTTGAAAGGGCAAGAAAAATGCTCGGCAGAGACCCGGATGAGAAAACAATCCGCAAGGTCTGGAATTTTTTCGCAAGGAGAGGATTACCTGCATCAGACATTCTTCAACTTGCAAGAGAGATTTAATCCACCCCCTCCACTAAAATGCTTCAGGTCAAATCGACCCCGAGCATCTTAATTTCAGTCATTTCTTTAACGACGAATTCCGGGCCCTCTCTTCCAAATCCACTTTCCTTCATACCTCCATAGGGCATGAGGTCAACTCTCCAGGTGGGTAGCTCATTAACGAGAACCCCTCCGAATTCAAGCTCGAGGAAACCTTTGATCGCCTCGTTCAGGTCTCTTGTGAAAATAGCGGCGTTCAATCCGTATTTCGAATTGTTTGCACTCCTCACGGCATCCTCAAAGTTTTCGTATGGATTAACAAAAACTACAGGACCGAATACTTCCTCCTGGAATAGCTTTACATCTTCAGGGACATTTATCAAGATCGTGGGTTCCATAAGCGTTTTTCCAAGTACACCGCCGCCAAAGACTATTTCAGCTCCATGGTCAACAGCCTCTTCTACCCAGCTTTTTACTCTTGCAAGGGCGTTTTCGTCAATCAGGGGTCCCATACCGGTGTCTTCATCCATGGGATCACCCACTTTAATGGATTTGGCTCCCTTCACCAGTTCAGAAAGGAAAAGGTCAAATACTTTTTTGTGGACAAAGACCCTCTGGAGAGAGATACACGACTGCCCTGCCTGGACAAACGCACCGACAACCGCCTTTCTCGCTGCTTTCTCCACATCCGCTGTCTCTGTTACGATCATGGGGGCATTGGATCCAAGCTCCATCAGCGCCTTTTTGTAACCTTTGATCTCCATGATGCGCAATCCCACATCTCTGCTACCGGTGAATGTTATCATGGCAAGATCCGGATGCTTTGCAAGACCTTCCCCTATTGTACCACCTGAACCCGTAATAACATTTATTGCTTCAGGTGGAAGGCCTGCCTCGAGCACAAGCTCAACAAACTTTAGATTCGTGAGAGGAGTAGCACTTGCCGGTTTATGAACGACGCTGTTTCCAACTGCAAATGCCGGTCCAAGCTTGTGTAGTGCAAGGTTCAGGGGAAAATTAAAAGGCGTTATTGCACCAATGGGCCCAATGGGGACTCTGATGTATAGTCCAAATTTTCCCTTCCCCCTGGGATCAGCATCAAATATTACCTGCTCACCCCTGAGCCGTTTTGCCTCTTCGCCGGATAAATAAAGAGTCTGGATCGCTCTTGACACCTCTCCCCTGGCTTCTTTGATCGTTTTACCAACCTCTTTAACGAGCTGCCTGGCAAAATCCTCTGAATGCTCCTCAAGTAGTCTCGCTGTGCATGTAAGGATCTTGTATTTCTCATACGCTGATAACTTTCTCAAAGCCTCGAATCCCCGCTTGGCTGACTCCACTGCGACCTGAAGGTCCTCTGTTGTCGCAACGGGGACTGTGTCAACAACCTCCCCGTTGTAGGGGTTTATAACTTCAATTTTTTCTTCCCTGTCCACCCATTCACCGTTTAAAAACATTTTCATGGCAAGGACTCCTTCTAATTTTTTACATTTTTATTAACATCCCCAAAGCAAAAATTGTCAAGAATCAAATAGAGGCTGTTTGAAGAAAAAATTACTTTTAATGGAGACGGAAATGCAATTTTTATCTCCTTCTCTTGCAATGAGAAGGTTTATGGTTGTATCTCAGAGGGAAGCCCGTGAAGTTGAAGGCTATCCTACTGTATCTACAGCTCAACAGACCGGGCGGTTCTATCAGTCTCATCTTCGTGGGGGATAATTGCCCTCCCCCAAAGCTCTGCTTTGGGGAGGATCGGCTTAAAACCTCCTCCTCCGAAACTCGAAGAGGTTTGGGGGAGAATCCTCTTTCAAACCCCTCTCCCGCCTTGCGGGGGGATTGTCTTTCAAACTCCCCCTACGAAGTGGGGGAGAATTGTTTTTCAAACCCCTCCTCCGCTTTGAGGGGGAGGATTGTCTTTCAAACCCCTCCCCCACGAAGTGGGGGAGGATTAAGGAGGGGGTAAAAAGAGCTGATCTGACAGGGTAAAGCAGATGGGGGTCTTACTGCCCTCCCCTTAGTCCCCTCCCGCATGGCGGGAGGGGAGGTTGGATGTGATCCCTCCCACTTCGTGGAAGGGGAGGTTTGGTATGACACCTTCCGCAAGTGGGAGGGGAGATTGGGTGTGACCAGTTCCGCAGGCGGGAGGGATCTGAGTGATTCCTCCCGCGAGTGGAGGAAATTTTGTGAGTGCCCCTCAAGTGGGAGTGAATGTGCCTTTTTATCTAATGAAATGAAGAGGACTTGCGGATATAGCAGGAGAAAATTATAGAGCTTTCCGTAAAAAATACTTACATACACTTAACTTCTGAAAACCTCCACCCGAACATTCAGAATTATATATCAAATAAAAAATCCCCCGTAACGGGGGATTTTGCCTCACTAAGTGGCTGAAAATTTACCTGACAAGATTTATGAATACTTCCTCCGGCTTAACCCGTTTTTTAATAATCCCCTCTTTAACTGCAAAATCTATAAATTTTTTCCATTTCTCAAGGGATTGAACCTGAGAATGCGCGTAAAGATCTATTGTATCGTAAAACGCCTTCCGATCCAGATCCTTCCTTACATCAGGATTTGCCTTGAAATATAGTTTTAGAGCCTCTTCCGGGTGCTGTCTTGTCCATCGGATAGCCTCATCAACGGCTTGGACAAAACCCATTAGCTCTTTCTTTTTCTTTTCAATTATCCTGTCAGACGAGATGAATACCAGCTCGTAAAAATCAGGTATCCCGTTTTCTTCAAGTAGAAACATTCCAGTCTTCTTCCCTTCAAGCTCAATTTCATTTTTCTCATAGTTTCTGTAAGCTCCTATAACGGCATCAACTTTGTGCGTAAGGAGGGAAGGTGTGATATTGAAACCAATATTGATCAACTCGTAATCGTCATCTTTTAATCCGTGATAACGGGCAAATGCTCTAAAAAGAATCTCCTGCAAATGAGGCACGGCGTAGCCTATCTTTTTCCCTTTGAGATCAGCGGGCTTTTTTATCCCGGATTCTGCAAGGTAAAGAATGGTGATCAAAGGGTGCTCCACGAGCACACCTATGGATTTTATTTCCAATCCCTGAGCTCTGGCAATTATTACTTCGGGCATGTAGTTGATAGCTACATCAACCTTACCCGATGCAGCTATTTTCAGCGGATCAGCTGTCTCGGCTGGCACAAGAATCTCCACATCGAGACCGTGTTTCTGGAAAAATCCCTTCTCCTTTGCCACATAGACAGGCACATGATCTGCATTCGGGAACCAATCAAGCATGAGAGATACCTTTGAAAGACTGATAACAATTCCAAGTATGACTCCTACCATAATTCTACCTCCTTTTCCATGGCATTAGAAATTTTTCTAAAAGAGAGACTATTCCAAAAAGTCCTACACCCATTAATGTGAGGTAAAAAATTGCTGCAAAGATAAGGTCAACCCTGAGCTGGGCATTGGCATGAAGCATCAGATAACCCAGCCCATACTTTGCCCCCACCCATTCTCCGATGACTGCACCAATTGTAGAAACTGAAATGCCAATCTTGGATCCCGTGAAAATAAAAGGCAGGGCAGACGGGATCCTTACCTTTGTCAGAATTTTGAACTCACCTGCTCCAAGAAGCTTGAAAAGTTTCACCACATCTGGATCCGCCGATTTCAAACCCTCAAGTGTGTTGACCGTTATCGGGAAAAAGACAATGAGTGCTGTCATCAACACCTTTGAACTCATCCCATACCCAAACCACAGGACGAGAAGCGGAGCAATAGCAAAAACGGGTATGGACTGTGACCCTATAATCACCGGATAAAAAGCACTTTCAACAGATGGATACTTAAACATCAAAAATGCCAGAAGGGAACCTGCAAAAAATGCGACAAAAAATCCAAGAACCATCTCGGATAATGTATAAAAACTATGTTTGACCAGTAAAGGGGAATCCACCACTATTGTCTTGAAAATTAGTGCAGGGGAAGGGAGAATGTATCTCGGCGTATCAGTGAGTCTTACAGCAACCTCCCATGCGAAAAGGATAAGAAATATGAGAAGTGCAGAGTTTTTAAACCTCTCCATTTTTAAAAACAGCCCCTATTTCCTCTTTGAGTTCGTTAAATATTCTCTCTTTCAATTCAACTTCGTTGATGGATGTTTTCTGTCTTCTGACTTCGTAGATGGATTTAATCCTTGCAGGTCTGGCAGAAAGAACAAAGATTTTGTCAGAAAGAAGAAGAGCTTCATCAATGTCGTGAGTAACAAGAATGGTGGTCTTTTTGTATTTTTTATGCACACGGAGAAGTAAATTTTGCATAACAAACCTTGTCATAGCATCGAGTGCGCCAAAGGGTTCATCGAGGAGAAGTAACGGTCGTTTAAAGAGCAGTGTCCGTGCGAGTGCGACGCGCTGCCGCATTCCACCTGACAACTCGTCTGGATAGGAGTTAAAAAATCCCTGCAATCCGAAACTTTCGAGCAGTGCCATTGCCTCCTGCCGAGCCGAATTTAAATCCTCTCCACGAATTTCAGGACCAAGGAGAGCATTGCCAAGAACAGTCCTCCAGGGGAGTAGAAGATCCTTTTGAACCATATAAGCGGCAATTTTACTGAGATCCGGGACTATTTTTCCGTCAAGAAAAATAAATCCTGCATCAGGTTGAATAAAACCTGCGATGATGTTGAGGATGGTTGATTTCCCGCAACCGGAGGGACCGATAAATGTAACAAATTCGTTTTCATTGACCTCAAAATTGATATTGTCGAGGACTTTTACTTTTGAGCCGTTGACTGTAAAGGATTTAGACAGATTTTCTATCTTGATCTTCATATTAATTCATCAAAGCGGGAGCCGGTTGTTTTTGGAGGGTTTTTAAGGCACCTTCCCTCCGCCGGCATTACCCGGTTCAGGTTCAAGGGGTCGGTCCCATTGGACCATCTCAGCCGGCTTTCGCCAGCTCCCCCGGTGCCTGAATTTTTATATTACTTTTTCCAAATGGTCATGTCAATCTGTGTTAAAGAAACCGGAGGGAGATTTTCTGTTGAAATTTCAAACTGAGCAATGCAGCTCATTGCGATGAAGTGTAAATATAAGTCCTTTTTGAGTTTCAGTGAATTATGGTTATTTTTTCCACGATCTGCTGTACGACGCCTTCAATGTGAGAGACGAAGGCGTGGTATCACTAAAATTCTCTGAATTGACGCGGAAAATCAAAGCATCATGAGGAGTTATCTTAAAAACCGTCCTGAAGTTTATGCCTATCATATTTCTTACATCCGAGATACCCGCCCTGATTCCAAGGTTGGCTTTAATCCTTTTCCCCGCAA
>CAZNDM010000023.1:0-2678 GCA_964571845.1 uncultured bacterium
AAATTGACCTGAAGCCCGGAGTGATATTGCTTAACAGTCAGGAATATCAAAAACTCAAAAGCTCTTTAAAAGAAGTCCCCGCTCTTGCATTCCTGAGAGATGTCCTTGATGTCTCCGAAAAATGGGATTACTATTTTGTAACAACCGTTCCATTTCAGGGAAAATTCAAGAATACAATCTCCCCCACAGACTTGGGGAGAATGACAGAACTAACCTACAGATATTTTGAAGAATTCTCCAAATCAGGGCATCATGGTGTTGTCATAATAGATTGTCTCGAATATCTAACAGTGTATAACTCATCCGAAAGCATAATGAAATTCCTTTCAAAGCTTAGAGATTTTGCCATAGTAAATAAAGGCACGCTGATTCTGGTATTGGAAGAGGAGAGCTTAGATAGAAGAATCTTCACCCAATTGAAAAAGTTGGTAGGTTCGACATCATGACATAGTGCTTATATACTCTCTTTCTAAAGTTTATAGTGCCCCTGGGCGAGGACCCCGGGGAAAATGAACCGGGGGGCGATGTGAGGGGCTACAGCTCGGCCTCAGCGAGGTCCCCACGGGAGGGCCTTCCGCGTTACGGAGCACAATGACCGTGGGAAACCCAGGCCGAGCACAGCTGAGGCCCGCCTGGGTTAACCCGCCCGAGTTCGCCGTCAGGCATCGATGGGGGTGGGGGTTAAGGGCGGGCTACAGCATGTACATATATGTTCTATACAGATTTTGCACTTTTTTGGCCCGATAATGCAAAATCTGTATAGAAAAGGTTTATTTAGTTCATTGGTTCTACTAATAACGGTGTGTATAGATGCCAGATACTGAGGCCCGGGATTTAAACAACAAAATACACGAGATAATTCCATGGGCCAGATCTAACCCCTTGAGGGATGTTATGGAAAAGAGAGAAAGACAGAAGAAAGAAGTCCTTAAAATAGCATCACGATTCAGCTCACCGTTATTCTCCGATAGAGAAAGAATCAATAAAGAGTGACTTGCACAATGTCTCCTGGTAAATACCCCTCGCTGTTCTCGGGGACTTCTATGTATCCATTGCTTTCAACGAGAGCACTTATTATCCCACTGCCTCTTTTCTTTATTGGCTTCGCCTTCCCATCTTCATACTGGACTTTAACAAACTCGTATCTTCCAAGCTGTGATGAAACCTTGTCTGTTAGTTCTGCCCTCAAAATTATCGGCCTGAATCTGGCCCCAACCAGTTTTGCCAGCGCATATTTAACAAAGAGGTGGAACTGAGCAAATACTGCAGCAGGATATCCGCTCATGACAAACACTTTCTCTCCGTAACCTATCGGCCTGCCGGGCTTTATCGTTGTCCCATGAAAGATCAATCTAAGAGAGCGGTGTGCAAAGTCCTTTTCGCCAAATGCTGAACCCCCTGTTACCAGAACAAGATCATTTTCCATCTTAGCGGTTTTTATTGTTTCACTGATGATTTTCTCATCATCCGGTAGGATGCCATAAAACACTGGCTCTCCAAAATATTGCCTCACAAGTCCCCATAGCAGCGCTGAGTTGCTCTCCACAATCTTTCCCGAGCGGAGCTCTTTCTCATCCAGATTATCAATTAATTCATCGCCTGTAATTATTACCCCCACACGGGGTTTTCTCTTAACTGTAATTCTCTTAAATCCAAGACTCTTCAGCAGGGCAACATCTTGAGGTCTCAGAATCTGTCCCTTTTTCAGAACAGTCTCACCTTTTCTAACGTCTTCCCCTATAAACGCCACATTCTGTCCCGGTGCAACAGGTCTAAGGACGTAAATCCTGCTGTCCTTTTGCTTCACGTGTTCCTGCATCACAACCGCATTGGCACCATTTGGCATCTTATTACCCGTCATGAGCTTTATGGCCTTTCCGGGAACTATTACACTCTGGCTCTCCATGCCTGCAGTAATTTCATCGATGACCTCAAGCTCAACTGGGCTGTATTCTCTTGCCTGAAACGTGTCCTCTGCCCTAACAGCATATCCATCAACTGCTGCCCTGCTGAAAGGGGGACTATTTACCGGGGATACAATGTCCTCAGCCAGAACCCTTCCATATGCTTCTGATAGAGGAACCTCTTTAGTTCCCTCAATCTCTCTAATATCATCCAGCATCAGTTCAAATGCTTTCCTGTACGGAGTTAGCTTTTTGAACTCCCGCATTTTCACTCCCTCGCATGCTTGAGTACATGAGATGCTTCATTTTTGATTATTTCAACACCGGTTTTAACAGCATTTAAACTGCCCGGCAGACAGAAAACCACCACATCCCTTCCACCGCTTCTGATTATTCCAGCAGTTGCTCTTGTCAGGACGACGGCGGTCCCAATTTGTTCATAGCTCTTCAGTCTGAAAACCTCCCCGAACCCTATCAGTTCTTTGTCAAAAAGAAACCTGAGACTCTCTATTGTAATATCCCTGCTCGTTACCCCGGTTCCACCGGTTGTTATCACAACATCAGCACCCTTCTCAATGGACTCAACCACAGCCTTAACAACCGCCAGTTTTTCATCAGGGACAATTGTGTAGTGGACTTTCTCATTTCCAGCCTTGCTAAGTGTTTCCGCCAGAAATTTTCCACTTAGATCTTCCTTTTCCCCACTGCTCACACTATCGCTGACTGTTATGACTGCAAATTTAAACATTTTTGGGGCCTGTTTTTTGTGTTCCT
>CAZNDM010000024.1:0-10344 GCA_964571845.1 uncultured bacterium
CGCTATGCGGGGGAGGATTAAGGAGGGGGTGGAAAGAGCTGATCTGACAGGGAAAAGCAAGAAAAACTCTCTTTGCCCTCCCCTCAATCCCCTCCCACTCCGTGGGAGGGGAGGTTGTGGTGGACTCCCGCATAATGGGAGAAGAGTTGGTGGATCTCCTCTGTAAACGGCAGAAAAGTTCGTGGACACACTCCCACATCGTGAGAGGAGAGGCTGTGAATGCACTCCCGCACCGCAGAAAGGATAATCAGGTGTGTTTTCCTATCGCATGGGGGTTTTCTCACTCTGTGGAATCCATGACGCGGTCAAAGTTTACTGAGTTGATCCTGTTATAGAACCAGCGGGGAAGGTTATTCAAAAATATTTGCGCCCCCGCAGATTTTCCTACGGTATTATTTTGATTCTGCCTTCTGTGTGCTGTTTTAATGTTCTCTTCATCTTTACATACTTGATTAAGGCGTCAGCGGTTATTACAGTTGTGTTTTTCACCTTCTTTCCGACAAAAACAAAGTATCCATCTCCACCCTTTGACATCCACTTGTTTATCAAAACCCTGTATTTCTGGTCAGATTCCAATCCTTGCCATACACCATTTTTTCTTACCAGTACCTTTACCACTCTCGAACCGGGATTGGTTATCTTTTTCACCTTTCTCCCATCGTAAATTGCGGAAAAAGACGGCTTTGTCGTGTCAAAAACCACTCTCAATCCCGAAACCTGAAGAAAACCGCCAGTGCTGGCACGGCAGGAATCAGGCACACCGTCTCCTTTGACCCTCAAGGCAGATGCGGATATTTCAAGCACCTGTTTTAACTCATCACCCGTGAGTTCTACTTCCATGATCTCATTTCTGAAAGGCAGAATGTCATTAATCATTCTGTAGGTAACTGGACCCGGCGGAAAAATCCTGTCTCCACGAATGGAGCCACCGGTAACAAGGGCAACATCGGCATCTTCAAACCAGCTGATCCAGGAATCTGCTATCAAATCACCAAGATTGGATTCACGCGTCCTGACAGCTGATTTTCTCGCATCAAGGGGAACTTTTGAGTAACCAATCGGTGTGTTCAACTCACGATCGTATGATTTCCATACTTGCTGAACATAAGCCAGAACCACACTATCAGGTGGTATAGTCGAATCAACTTCAATCAAACTCCACACGGGATCTTTTATTCCACCATCATACTCAAATGTAAGTGATGCCACATACCTTCCTCTCGCACCTGCGTGGAGAATATATGTTTTTCCAACTTTTCTAAAAATTACTTCATGATCATGACCACCAATAATTATGTCAATACCTGCAACTTTTCGTGCAATTTCCCTGTCTGAATCAAAACCTAAGTGAGTGAGGGCAACAATTAGGTTGCACCCCTGCCCCTTCAAAGCCTCCACGGTTCGCCGGGCTACTTCCACGATGTTTTTATCAAGAATTAATCCTTCACCCGGATTAGCAACTTTAAACAACTGTGGTGTAATGAGACCAAAAAACCCGATTCTCAAATCCCCCACTTTCTTTATTGTCCAGGGGAGAATTTTTTGCTTTAGTAAAGGATCCTGAAATTTGATATTGGAGCATACAATTTCAAACCCGGCTGCTGAAACGGCATCTCGAAAAATCGAAAGCCCGTAATCAAACTCATGATTTCCCGGACAGACGATGTCATAGCCTGTCATAAACATCGCTTTATATTCGGGTTTTCCATGAAATATTGAGTAAAACGGTCCGAACAGATCGTCTCCTGTGGACACAAGAAAAACCGAACCACCGCCTTCTTTAAAACGCTTTTTCACAGTCGCAATACGGGGAAGTCCACCGACTTCTTTCTGTTTTGTTCTGAAGGACACAAGGTTACTCTGAAGATCGGATGTCGCAAGGATGGAGATCTTCCCTCCCTCGAGGGAGAATGCAAAAATCAGGAAAATAGCAATCAACCTCATTATAAAAATATAAAGCAAAAGTTTATCTTGAGAATCTTATCAGCATGATGTCCCCGTCCTGAACGATGTAGTCCCTGCCCTCCAGTCTGACAAGCCCCATTTCTTTCGCCTTTTTCATATCTCCCCCGGCTTTCATAAAATCGTCAAAGTTGATTACTTCTGCCCTTATAAATCCCTTTTCCATATCAGTGTGGATCTTACCCGCTGCCTCACGGGCAGTGGAACCCTTTTTGATGGGCCACGCTCTCACTTCTTTCTCTCCTGCAGTCAAAAACACAATGTAGCCAAGAACTTCGAATATCTTTTGAATAAGCATATCCGTTGTTGGCCTTTCAAATCCGTAAGCCCTGAACATCTCCAGTCTCTCATCTTTGTCGAGATCCACGATCTCCCTTTCAAGTGGCAAACATGTCCTGAGATAATCAAGTTGACTCTCACTCACCTTTTTTCTGAATTCAGGATCTACCTCACCGGATGTAAATTTCTCTTCTGATTGATTGAGCAAAATTATCCTTGGCCTATTTGTGGCAAAAGTATAACCCCTGATAAGATCTCTCTCGCGACCGCTCAGGTTAACCTTCCACAACGGGATTTCATTTGATAACGCATCCTCGAGTTTTCTCAGAACTTCGATGAGCTCATCAGAAATTTTTCTTACCTTTCTTTCTTTTTCCAGTCTTTTCAGCTGGCTGCTGACAAGGGAAAGATCACTTAGAATGAGTCTGAGATTTATTTCTTCAAACTCATCCACAGCGGAGAAAGGTTCAAAATCAGGTACCACATGGATGAAAGCGTCAAATCCGCTCATTGCGTTGATTATCTCACCTGCATTCTGCTCCCTCCACATTCTTCCAAAACCATTGAAGTCAAAGAGTTCAAAACTGGCATAGGTAACCTTCTGAGGCGAGTAGATCTCTGCGAGTTTATCAACTCTATCGTCCGGGATAAAGACCTGACCTACATGATCGATAAAGCCCTTTCCGCGGCTACCCTTTCCTTTTGTTATTACTTCAAACAGGGTGGTCTTACCAGCTCCCTGAGTTCCAATTATCGCAATTTCCATGATCACTTCACCTTTTTTGTTAAATATAATACGCCACCGACGAGACTCGCAAAGACACCGGAAAGATAGTAAAGAAGAGAGGTCAAAATAGCGCCTTCCCTGCCAAGTCCAGAACTAAAAAGTGCGACAAATCCACCTTCTCTCAATCCTATTCCGCTGACAGTCACAGGGATCATGGCAATCATGTTGATCAAAGGGACGAAAAATAAAAACCTGTAAAGTGGATATTCAAGCCCGATTGACCTCATTGCAAAATATGCACTTATGGCGTAAGAAAATTGAACGCCAAAGGATATAAGGATGCCAACAAAAACCCTGAGCTTTGAGTTTCTAAAGTCATAGTATGTGTCATAAAATCTGGCAAACCTCTCACCGATTTTCAGAACCTTTATGAGGAGCATTGCGCTCCTAAGGGTTTTGTAAAAGAATTTATTGAAAGACAGAATCATGACAGCGATCAGTCCAGCGGCAGCTGCAAATATCAATTTTTTCAGGTCAGCCGGAAGATTGAAGCCGATGCTAACTGCAACAAGAGAAAGGAGGGCAACTGCAATAAAACCTGTTAACCTATCAATAACCACAACGGCGAAACCTTCTGAGAATCTTTTTCCACCGTTGGAGATATAGTATCCACGCACCACATCGAGTCCGCCCGATGGCAGGAAGTTTCCAAGGAAAAAACTAACGAGATATATTCTGAGAAGAGTGAAAAAGGATGTGGAGTCGTTGAGAAAGTACTTCCATCTATAGGTCTGAAAAGCAATAGCAAGGAAATTAAACGCAACAGAGAGGACAAAAATCTGTGGCTTTATCTGCTTCAGAAGTGAGAAGAATCTCGCTGGCTGAGCCTTTTGAAAGATCAGGAAGAAAACGAGGATTGTAAGCAGCAGTCTCAGGAGACCGGAGAATTTTTTCATAAGGAGAGAGCGGAGAGGGTGGGATTCGAACCCACGGTAGGGGGACAACCCCTACAACGGCTTAGCAAGCCGCCGCCTTCAACCACTCGGCCACCTCTCCATCTAATGGCGGAGGGTGAGGGACTCGAACCCCCAAGGGCAAACGCCCAGCGGATTTCAAATCCGCCGCCTTACCAATTAGGCTAACCCTCCGCTGGCGTATTTATTTTAAATAGCTGGTTGTCTCCTATCAATCCCTTTCAGGGAACTTGATAAGCTCAAGAACTGCCATTTCGGCACCGTCACCCTTCCTGAATCCCAGCCTGTATATCCTGGTGTAACCTCCGGGTCTGTCCTTAAAAAGAGGAGCTATCTCATCAAAAAGATAGTTTGTCATCTGCCTGTCAACAAGATACCTTCTGACAAGCCTTCTCCTGTTAAAATTGTCCTCTTTGCCGATCGTGATTAACTTTTCAACAAAACTGCGTGTTGCCTTCGCCTTCGCAAGGGTTGTCTTTATTTTTCCGTGCTTCAGAAGTGAAATTGCCTGATTCCTCAAAAGTGCCAGCCTGTGCTCCCTGTCTCTTCCCAGCTTCTTAACTCTCTTTCTGTGTCTCATTGGGCAACCTCCTTACTCTCCTCTTCACTCAAATACTTGGAAACATCCATGCCAAAAGTTAACCCAAACTGCTCAAGCTTCTCCTTTATCTCCTCAAGGGACTTTTCTCCAAAATTCTTAACCTGGAGAATCTCCTCCTCTGTCTTGGAGACGAGCTGAGCAATTGTCTCTATACCGGCTTCTTTCAAACAATTAGCAGTCCTCTTGGATGGCTCAAGAAAATCTATGCTCTTATTGAGGATCTGATGGATCTTCTCCTTCTCCTCAAATTTGAGCTCACCCTTGCCGTAAGGAGATCCGATCTTCTTCAAAACCGGCTGAACGGACTCTATCAGAGTTTTAGCAGCCATCTCAAGAGCCTCGTCGGGCTTTATTGTACCGTCTGTCCAGATCTCCAGAATAAGCTTTTCATAATCCGTCCTCGCCTTCACACGCACATTCTCCACCGTGTAGTTAACTTTAACTATCGGCGAAAAGACGCCATCCACAAAAATTGTGCCAGCGGGAAATCCTTCCTTTGGAATCTCATTTGACGGCACATAACCACGACCTTTAACCGCTATGAGCTCCGCGTAAAACTTTGCGTCCTCGCTTGTGAGCGTCACGATGTGGTGATCCGGGTTCACGATTTCCACATGGTCAGGTATGTCAATATCACCAGCTTTAACTTCTCTCACACCTTCAGCGCGGATGTACATGGTGGCTTTTGTATCCACTTCTTCGTCAATCTTTAATCTCACACCTTTAAGATTCAGAACGATCTGCGGAACTTCCTCAAGAACTCCGGGAATTGTGGAAAACTCGTGGGCAACTCCGTCAATCCTGAAAGCAACGATTGAGTATCCGGGAATAGAGGAAAGCAGTACCCTTCTCAGGGCATTACCCACGGTTATTCCGTATCCTCTCTCAAGCGGGACATAAACGAATCTACCGTATTTATCGCTCAACTCTTCAACATAAACGCCCTGCGGTAAAACAAATTGTAAGTCAAACATAAAAAATCACCTCACTACTTAGAGTAGAGCTCAATGATGAGCCTTTCTGTTATCGGATGGGTAATGTCGCTTCTGACTGGATATCTGAGGACCTTTCCGAGGAATTTGTCCTTATCAAGGCTTAACCAAGTAGGAATCTGCTCAGGATTTGTGTCCTCAAGAGCCTCTTTAACAAACGGGATGTTTTTGGACTTTTCTTTCAAGGTAATCTCATCTCCAGGTCTCACGAGATAGGACGGTATGTCCACCTTGTGTCCATTGACGATAACATGTCCATGAGTAACGAGCTGTCTTGCCTGTGCGCGGGATTTGGCAAATCCGAGGTGGTAAACCACATTATCAAGTCTCCGCTCGAGCAAGGAAAGCAGGTTTTCACCAACATTTCCACCCATTCTCCTCGCCTTTTCGTAGTAATTCCTGAACTGCTTTTCGAGGACACCGTAGATTCTTTTAACTTTCTGCTTCTCTCTCAGCTGTAGGCTGTAGATACTGTGCTTAACTCGTCTCGTGGGACCGTGGACACCCGGTGGATATCTTCTTCTCTCAAATGGGCACTTGGAAGTAAAGCATTTCTCTCCCTTGAGGAAAAGCTTCTCTCCCTCTCTTCTACATAATCTGCATTTAGGACCTGTGTATCTTGCCATTTTACTACACTCTCCTCCTCTTAGGTGGTCTGCAACCGTTATGAGGTATGGGGGTTACATCCCTGATAGCGAACACCTGCAAGCCAGCAGCCTGAATAGCTCTAATAGCCGCTTCCCTGCCAGGACCCGGGCCCTTAACCCAGACTTCAACTCTCTGGACACCCAGGTCTTTTGCCTCTTTTGCAGCAGCTTCGGCTGCCTTGGAAGCGGCAAATGGAGTCCCCTTTCTTGTACCGGAGAATCCCACCGATCCTGCACTTGCCCAGGCTATCGTATTTCCCTTTAAATCTGTTATTGTCACTATCGTATTGTTAAATGTACTCTGAATGTGGGCTATGCCTACAGGCTCAACACCCTTAGCCTTTTTCTTCTTTCTCCTCGTAGCCTCACTTCTTCTTCTCGCCATAAAAGTCCTCCTTATTTCTTCCTCTTCTTAAAGATATTTCCACGAGGACCCTTTCTGGTTCTCGCATTTGACCTCGTTCTCTGGCCTCTCACAGGCAATCCCATCTTGTGTCTCAATCCCCTGTAACATCCAATATCAATTAGTCGCTTGATGTTTCTCTGAATTTCTGCACGCAGGGCACCTTCTACCTTGTATTTGTCCACTTCTGCTCTGAGCTTGGCAATCTCTTCCTCTGTAAGATCCTTCACTCTCTTATCCGGATCCACACCTGAATCTCTGATTATTTTCCATGCAGTTGAGCGACCAATACCAAAAATGTAGGTCAATCCAACCCAAACCTTTTTATTTCTTGGTAAATCTACTCCAGCGATTCTTGCCATTAACTATACCTCCTAACCCTGCCTCTGCTTGTGCTTGGGATTTTCACAAATTACCATTAATTTCCCTCTTCTTCTCACTATTTTACACTTCGGGCACATTTTTTTGACAGAAGACCTAACTTTCATGTATATCTCCTCCGTTCAGGGAATTCAAAAGGTATATAATGATACCTGTACACCTCTCTTATGTCAATCTCCCGATGTTTTTAAAGCCCTCTGAATATAAAGTATGTACCCCGAACTTTCATAGCCTCCCTGCCGCTCTCCTGAAACTTGATGGTTTTCGTGGGCTTGTTTAAGATAGAAGCCGATGTTAAAAATCCTTATTTTTACGATAATCGGAATGATGAACACAAAAGGTGTGTGGATCACTGCAAGGCAGCTGAGACCGGAAAATTCAGCTGTGGAGATCGTCAAAAATGCAAGAGAGCTCGGATTAAATGCCCTTTTCGTCCAGGTCGTGGTCGGAGGATACGCATATTACAGGTCAAAGATACTGCCCGTGTCCGAGTACATCGGAAGCCGGGATGCCCTTAAAGAAATCATTGATGAAGCCCATAAATACGGCATACAGGTCCATGCATGGGTAAACTCTGTCCTGTTCTGGTCTCTCAGAACTCCACCAAAAGATTCAACTCATGTTTACTACCAGCATCCAGACTGGTTCCTGTTTGACGACAACGAAAAAAATACGAGATTTTATACGAGGGAAGAGTTTCTCAGAGCCGGATTTGATGGACTGTTTCTTGAACCGCGGAAGAAGGAAGTGAGAGATTTTATCGCCTCAATCTTCGAAGAAATTGCATCCAGCTATGATGTTGACGGTGTCCACTTCGATTTTATCAGATATCCGGGATACTCCTATGGATACGATCCCGGGATCCGCGAGACTTTTGTTTCCCGGTATGAGTATGACCCTATTTTTTCTCCCTACATTTCAAGAATAAAATCCCCCCACTGGAATACTGTGAGAGCAAAAGATCTGTACGAGAGGTACGCTGAGTATAAATTTAAGATATGGAACGATTCTCGCGTTTCTGCTGTCAGGGAGATTGTCCGCGAGGTTCGAAAAAGAGTGAAGAAAATTAATCCTCGTATCGAAATTTCCGCCGCAGTCTTCGCAAATGTAGGATCAGCCTATATCTCTTTGGGTCAGGACTGGAGAACATGGAACGACGAAGGGTTACTCGATATCACTGTCCCCATGGCATACACGCCATATACAAACGCATTTGAAAAGTATCTCGATTACTGTACTGCCGGGAAAGGTAATTCCAAACTCCTTATGGGTGTTGGTGTGTGGTTCGATACTTTCAGCAAAGATTTTGTCAGAAAAGAACTGGAAATGGTAAGGGATTCAAAGGATACTGACGGCTTCGTGATCTTCGCCTATGTGCATCTCAAGGAAAGCGAAGAATTAAGGAAAATAGTTAGAGAATTTACAAAGAAATAAAATTATTGAATTCTCAGGTTCCTTTGAAGTTTCAATTCCACGGGCATGCTTAATGGAGTTATAACTTTGATTGCCCTGTCCGGACATACATCGTAACACTTCATACACCTGATACAATCCACATTGTCGGGGTTCTGCCAGATTCTGATCTCCATAGGGCAGACATTGTAACAGAGATCGCATCTCGAACATCTGTCCAGATCAACATGCATACGGATCACGGCAAATCTATTAAAAAGAGAAAAAATAGCACCAAGGGGACACATCATCCTGCAGAAAGGCCGCTTGGTTGTTATAAAAAGTGCGAGAAAGAATATCAAAAGGCCATATTTCACATAAAAATGCGTTGTCAGAAGGTCGTAAAGAGAAGAGCCCATGGATTCAACGGGATTCCAGGCAAGGAGAGGAATACCAGCTTCAATTGTTCCTGCCGGGCAGAACTTACAGAACCAGGGCTCCATAAGAATTATGGGTAGCAGAATCGTCAAAATTGCAAGGACAGCATACTTTATGTATTTAACCCATTCAGGGAGTCTGATCTTATAGGATGGGATTTTGTAAAGTAGTTCCTGAAACAGGCCAAATGGACAAATCCATCCACAAGGAGCCCTGCCAATCAAACCACCGATCAGACCGAAGAAACCGAGCATAAAAAAAGGTATCTGTCTGAGTGTCAGGAAGTGCTGAAATGTGCCTATGGGACACGCGAATCTCGAAAGGGGACACGAATAACAGTTCAACGCAGGCGCCGGGACGCTCTTGAATATCCCCTGATAAATCGCCTGACCGATGAGAACCCCTTTGACATAACTGTCAATTGCAGCAGTGCTGATGTATTGAAAGAATCTTCGAATCCTTGAAACCATCACTCAAGTCCGATGCAGGAAAAACAGATGAGAGATGCGTTCATGTTTATCTCGTTATTTTCTCCGGATCTTATACCGTGAAACAAAAGGAAACCGGAGACAAGTAAAGTAAAGATTATTGCTAATATCCAGCTTTTTCCTCGCATCGGCGGAAAGTTTATTGGAAAAAAATTTGAATTGTCAAATCAACCACGCTGGATGACTGAAAATTGTTTTTCGGGAAGTGCTACCGGGATACACCACCTGTAATTTCATTTCTGGCTCGTGGAGGTCAATCCACACTACCTCTCGCGAGGCGGCAGAGTCCACTTACAATCCCTTATTTCTTGTCCATGGAATTCTTCATTAATCAACTATCCTCTCGAGAATGTCTCTAACAATTTTTCCCTACTCTTTGCAGGAAAGGAGATTGAAAAGTTCTCTTTCATAAAGCGCAGTGAAGAAGGATTGACACCCAATTCTTTATCCCGCCTGTGAGAGCTCTCATCAACAATCTCCTCTCCCACAAACAAAGAACCCATCCGCAAACTCCTTTCATGCGAAGCGGGAGCTATCACTCACAAACTCCCTTCCACCCTTCAGGAACTGTCATCCGCAAACTTCCCTCTCACGAAGTGAAAATTCATCCTCAATCTCCCCCTGTGAAGTGGGAGATTACTTACAATCTCCCCCACAAAGTGGGAGTTCACACACAATATCCCCTCCCGCGGAGTAGGAGCACACCCACAATCTCCCATCCCGCGGAGTGGGAGCTCACCCACAATCTCCCATCTCGTGGAGTAGGAGTTCACACACAATCTCCCCCCACAAAGTGGGAGTTCACACACAAACTCCCCTCCCGCCTTGCGGGAGGGGATTGAGGGGAGGGTGAAAAAGCCCCCACCTGTTTCTCCTTGTCATATCTGCTCCTTCTGCCCCCTCCTTTATCCTCCCCCGCATAGCGGGGGAGGAGTTTGAAAAAGGTCCCCGCAAAGCGGGGGAGGAGTTTGAGAAAGGTCCTCGCGAAGCGGGGGAGGAGTCTAAGGGTGTCCACACGCAAAGCGGGAGACAAATTTGAGTTGAGATCTCACACTCTGCG
>CAZNDM010000025.1:0-7512 GCA_964571845.1 uncultured bacterium
CTTCGCGGCGTGGGGGAGGGGTTGTCTTTCTCTCGTACAAATTCCGAAAAATCACCCATAATCCCTTGTGCTTGCGAAAGCATTCCGCTATCCACGAAGTACGAGAATCCACCCACAAACTCTCCCATGAAGCGAAAGGGCTCACCCACAAATTTGCCTCCCACGAAGCGGGAGAACTTATTCACAACTCCCCTCCCACGAAGTGGGAGGGGTCACCCACAATCTCCCCTCCCGCTTGCGGGAGGGTCCACCCACAAACTCCCCTCCCGCCTTGCGGGAGGGGATTAAGGGGAGGGCGCCAAAAGCACCAACCGCTCTCCCCTGTCTGATCTGCTCTTTCTGCCCCCTCCTTTATCCTCCCCCGCAAAGCGGGGGAGGAGATTGTAGGATAATCCTCCCCACGGCGTGGGGAAGGGGTTTGTTGTACAATCCTCCCCACTTCGTGGGGGAGGGGTTTTGAAGTATAATCCCTCCCCACGGCGTAGGTGGTTTGTGGTACAATCCTACATTTTGCGGTGGAGGAGTTTGCGGGATAATCCTCCCTCGCAAAGCCGAGGAGGTGACAGATCATAGAACTACTTGGAATTTTCGCACTGCAGAGAATGGAGACGGATCTTAAAACCATTGGAAATTTCGCATTAAGGCGTTTATTATTTTATGCAACATGAAGAAAGAAATCCTTAAAATCCAGGACCTCTGGGTTACAAACTCCGGATCCACCCTTATTCTGAAAGGGGTTAACCTACAGGTTTTTGAAGGAGAGATCCACGCTATCCTCGGCTCAAACGGGACCGGAAAGTCAACGCTCGGTTACACCATCATTGGATCGAATAGATACAGGGTTATAAAGGGCAAAATATATTTCCGCGGACAGGACATAACGGATCTGAGTATGACTGAAAGGGCAAGACTCGGCATCACAATGGCTTTTCAGCATCCTGCAAGTTTTGAAGGCATCAAGGTTATTGATTACCTCAAAATCAGCAAAAAACATTCAAAAGACAATCTGAAAATCGATGAGGCACTGGAAATGGTGGGACTCGACCCATCAAAGTTTCTTAATCGCGAACTTGACTCCGGATTGTCAGGCGGAGAGCGAAAAAGAATCGAACTCGCCGCAGTCTTCCTCATGAGACCAGAGATTGCTATTCTCGATGAGCCCGACTCAGGAATCGATCTGATGTCAATTTCCGACATTGCAAATGTTATGCGAACCCTGAACAAAATGGGGACAACTATCATACTGATCACACACAGAGAGGAGCTTGCCCTGATGGCAGAAAGAGCTTCACACCTTTGCGCAGGAATGATCCTCAAATCAGGACCTGCAAGGGAAATTGTTGACATCTACCTTAGAAACTGCAAAATCTGCGACCATATTAACCAGCCGGAGGTCAACCATGCCAGCCTATGATAGAGAGTACCTCACCCTCGTTGACACCCTCGAGCGCGCAGGCGAAAATGCCGAATTCTTAAAAAGTTCAAAAATCGCTTCTATCGTTATAAATGGAAACAAAGTTCTGGGTTTAAACAAAATTGAAGGAATTGAAATCTCTCCCCGTCCAACATCCGACGGAGTTGAAATTATCCTGAAAGTCCTTGAAGGCTACAAAATCCCCGAGCCCGTTCACATCTGTCTTGGCCTCACTGCAAAAAAGGGGCGGCAAACGATCAGATCAAAATTTCTGATCGGGAAAAACTCCGCATTAAAGATCATTGCCCACTGCATATTCCCAAACCCTGAAGGTGTTGAGCATATAATGGACGCTGACATCGTCCTTGAAGAAAACGCACACCTTATTTACGAGGAAACTCACATTCATGGCAAAACAGGTGGAATCCTTGTTAAACCCACAACGAAAATTGACGCTGGAAACGGATCAAGATTTTTCACAACCTTCAGGGTGGTCGAAGGAAGGGTGGGCAGGCTCGACATCCTGCTCGAAGCTCACTTAAAAGATAGGGCTGTACTCGATGTTCTGACACAGATATACGGAAAAGAGGACGACGAAATAAAAATAAAGGATGTAGTTATCCTGGAGGGCACTGAGTCCAGAGGCATGGTAAAATCCAGAATAGTCGTGAAGGATAGAGCCACCAGCACGGTCATTGGAGAAGCAATAGGTATTGGTGAAAACTCTCGCGGGCACATTGACTGCATGGAAATTGTTAGAGGAAGGAACGCACGCGCCTCAGCAATACCGCTGATCGAAGTAAAAAACGACACTTCAAAACTGACCCACGAAGCTGCAATAGGAAGCATTGATAGATCGAAACTTGAAACGCTGATGGCAAGAGGATTAACTGAAGACGAAGCCGTTGACTTTGTCGTTAAGGGACTCCTGAGCTAAATGAATTTAAGTTACAGCGGGATCACTTTTATTGCCTTTGGCGATGCTGGACAAACTTTCACACACATGCCACAACCGACACATTTTTCCTCGATCACTTTAGGCCTCATCTCCACATCAAGCTCAATTGCCTGTTTCGGACACTCGTTGTAACAGTCAATACAGAACACCTGTTTGTAAGCATAGCACCTCGAGGTCGAGATCCGTGCCTTCCCCATTATGAGATGGGACATGGTCAATGCACCTTCTTTACACGCCTTTACGCAGGGAAAATCGTCGCAGTAAAAACACGGTGTAACCGACGGAATGATCGCCGGGGTCCCCGACAGTGGACCCTTATTCTCACCGAGCAGAATTATTGCGTCGTACGGACATGCCTCTTTACAATCTCCGCATCTGGTACAGAGCTTCAGAAACTGGTGCTCGGCTATGGCTCCCGGTGGCCTCAGATACCTCACTCCACCCTCTGTTTCAAGATTGAATGTTCCGAGCGTGTCCTGCACAAGCTTTGTCCCCTCCTTGATTAGCGAAAAAATTCCCTTCCTGAAGAAATCACGCCTCGAAAGTTTATCGTCCTTCATAATTCCCTGCCCAGTATTTTTGATAATTTTTCGTAAAGCCTGTTGATGTGCGAACCTTCCCAGTAAATTCTGCCGCATTTAGGGCACTTCTCAAAGTGGTTCACATTTTGAAAAACATAAAATGGAACTTTGCCCTTTACTTCTTCTTTTTCAACAGGGACAAGAGGTTCGTTACAGATACTGCACCTCGAAAACGGGTTTATCCTGTCCCAGAGATTGAATTTTTCAACCACTTCTTTTAACTGGACTTCCGACTTTTCAGATGAAAGGAAGTAAATCCACACACGATGCCCTTTTAACTTCTTCAAAATATCAGAATTTCTCGTCAGGATAATCCTGCGCTCCTGCTCCGCAATCTTAACAATCTCATCAGCATTTCCACTTGAGACATACACAACATCAATGCCGAGAAAGCGCAACCACCTGGCAAGCTTGCCCACCATGGAATCGGCAACGAATTTCATGTGTGTTATTTTAATGCAATCAGGAGTTCTCGCAATATAACAGCGGCAGTTACTGCCGGATAATGTCCGGGATAAACTGCCGGGTTGAATTCAACAAGATCAAACCCTATCAATCTGCCCCTGAGGGCAGTAATTGCTTCGATCAGTTCTTTAAAAGATATGCCCCCGGGCTCCGGATTGCTTACTGCCGGGAATTCCGCAGGATCAAGCACATCAAGATCCAATGTAAGGTATATCCGCTCAGGCTCCAACCTCGATAGCATGGCAATAAGTGGTTTATAGACCTCAAATGGTGCCGAAAATCGTGGAGCATACTCCTCATCTGGAATTGTGGACCTGTAGCCAAGTGAAATCACCCGATCTTCACCTATTTCCTCAACTATCCTTCTGAGAACCGTTGCATGAGAATACCTGTTCCCGTAATACTCATCCCTCATATCCAGATGAGCGTCAAGGTGCAAAACATAAAAGTCATCAGTAACTTTTTTCATTGCACGCACAACCGGAAGAGTCACCGAGTGATCTCCACCAAGCACTCCAAAAGGTTCTGCAACTACTTCAGTTAGGTGTTTCTCAATGGACGACAGAATATCCCTGTGACTCCCCTCATGAGGAATAAAGTCACCGAGGTCCTCATACTCTGGCAAATATTCGTTCTGGTAAATGCTATAAATCTCAATCGACTCCATTGCCCAGCGGATCTTTGCCGGAGCAAGTGTCGTCCCTTTCAGAAAATTTTCTCCCCCCTCGTAGGGTATGCCAATAACTCTAATCATACAAGGCTGATTTTATAAAGTTTGGTAGAACAGTAGAGGCCTCCCTGATAGAAGAGTTGAAATACTTTAATCCTTCAGGACATTCCCTTGCAGGCTTTTCAAATTCTCTGTCAGATGCCATCAAAAAACTCCATGTTCCATCCGGATACCCCGGCATCGGAGCAAGGTAGGGTGTAACATGCGTAAAATATTTTTTCAATTTATTGAACAGATCTTTAATAATATCAAGCCTGGTAAACGGTGATTCACTCTGCAAAACTGCGATTCCCCCATCCTTCAAAATCCTTTTGAAATTTTTTATGGACTCTTCACTGTAAAGAACGGCCGCCGGTCCCACAGGATCAGACGAATCCACAAATATTATGTCGAAACTCCCCGCAGGCGCCTCTCTGGCAAACTCAAGACCATCCTCAAAAAGCAACCTTACTTTTGGATCATTAAAGCCTGAAGACAGATGGGGCAGATACCTCAAGCTCGCTTCAACAACTTCCCTGTCAATCTCACAAACTGTAATCGATTTCACTACCGGATACTTCAGGATCTCTCTCACAGTACCTCCATCACCTCCACCGATCACAAGGATGTCGGCTGGTTCTGGATGAAGTGTCATTGCAGGATGAACCAGCATTTCGTGATAAACAAATTCGTCGAGATCCGTCGTCATCACGAGCCCATCAAGCAGCAGAACTTTCCCGAATGCGGGCGATTCAACTATATCAATCTGCTGAAACTCTGATTTTTTCTGGAAAATTACCCTGCTAATTCTAAAAAAGAGCCCGTGATCCGGTGAATGATATTCTTTGAACCAGAATTCTTTGCTCACCAGAGTGCGACTCCAGCAAAAACAGTGGTGGGACCTTTTACAATGGTGGAAATAACCTTCGACTTTATCTCAACAATCCCGACTCCACGGAGTTCCAGCGCCTCCCGTGCCATGGCTTCGACCTTCTCCCGTGCCTCGTCCTCTGGTAGAGATCCCGAATATTCCATTATGACACCAACTCCCTTCTCCGGTATGCCCACGGCAATCGCCGCTGTTATCCGCTTTCCGTCCTCAAAATCACTCACAGCTCCATACGCTATAGGCAGAAGAGAACCCTCAGGCAGGTCAACTTTATTAACTTCTTCGAAACCTTCAGGCAGAATACTTGAAACCTTGATCAAATTGTAGTTACCTACTCCGGCATCCAGAAGGGCAGCATCAAAGGATGTCAGTAGAGTGCCTGCCCTCCCTTTCCCTGCACATATCAGGTACTTCCCTTCAGGCAGTCCATATATACGGCTCGGCATCTGTTAGAACTCTCCCTTCATTGAGTTTTTCGTCAAGATAGCGAGGAATGTGAAAAAGTCCCCTGTGGTACTTTGGCAGGTAAAAACTCAGATTTTCCACCCCCCTGGTCTTCATCCTGCTCTCCAATATCTTCTCCTCAATCTTATCCGGGCTTTCTTTTTTTGATGCTATTGTGAAAGCCCACAACATTTGAAATGATTCTATATACACTGTATAAACCGAGACATACGGGAAAACTTCTTTGAGTGTTTTGCAAACTGAAGCTGCAAAATCGTTGTACATCTGAACAGCACTGCCGGATTGTACCACGAGCACACCTTCGTCGGTCAGAATCTTCTCCACCTGCTCGTAAAATTCCAGTGTGAAAAGATACTTCGAGGGTCCACCCTCGAGCGGCTCGGTGAGATCCGATACCACAACATCAAACTTTTTATCTGTCTCAAAAACATACTTTCGCGCGTCATCAATCACGAGCTCGGTCCTCGGATCATCAAAGGCACCTGCTGACCACTCTGGAAGATACTTTTTTGATGCTTCAACAAGCTCACCGTCAATGTCCACCATCACCGCCTTCTCAACGGATTTATGCTTGAGAACCTCCCTCAACGTCGCCCCTTCACCTCCACCGACTATCAAAGCGGATTTTGGCTCTGGATGCACAAACATCGCTGGTTGAACGAGCGATTCGTGATATATGTGCTCATCTATCTGAGCCGACTGTATCTTATTATCAAGAAACAATGTCTTCCCGTACGCAAATAGATCGAGGATATCAATCTTCTGGAACTTACTCTGCCCGGAATACAGTACATTTTTCACCCGATAACCGAAGATCAGGTTATCGGTGAAAATCTCTTTAAACCATAAGCCTTCAGGATTCATACTTCAGCTGTCAATTCGACCTTTGCTTTTTCCCTCGTTACATCGGGCAAAAGTCCTCTCTTTAGCTCAACTGTACTGATTCTGTCTGGCTGGAATTCTTCTCTCAAAACCTCTATAGCTCTATCAATGTCGATGTCATCTGCACAGTAGAACAGGTCAACGGCGGCGAATCCGTGCTCGGGCCATGTGTGGATAGTGTAATGACTCTCTTCGATTACCACCACACCAGAAACTCCATAGGGCTGAAACTGGTGGAAGAAGTAATCAACGATCTTTGCGTTGGACTCCTGAGCTGCCCTGACAAGGGCTCTCTCAACATATTCTTTATTGGTGAGTGTGTTGGGATTGCAATCAAAGAGTTCTACAATGATGTGGGTCCCCAGTGCTTTTTTCACTTCTCATACCTCCTTTTTGTTTTTTAGCCTATTCACCAGTTATCCCAATAAAGTATTCCTACACGACCTACACACAGGTCTCCTTCACACATACTAACACCTCCTTGGTGAGGATTGAATTATATTAACCCCCATATTAACTGTCAAGGAATTGCGGTTTTTTAAAATATTTTACCGGGAATCGATTCTTTTTTCTCTGAGAGTCGAAGAAACCACTCACCACATCCCCTCCCCCGGAGCAGAAGGTCTCACCCACTACTCCCCACCTACAAAGCGGAAGGACCCATCCACAAACTTCTCTCCCATGCAGTAGAAGGACTTGCCAGCAAACTCCCCTCTTACAAAGCGAAAGGGCTCACTCACAAATTCCTTTCCCACGCAGTAGAAAGCCTCACCCACAAACTCCTCTCCCATGAAGCGAGAGTGCTCACCCACAAACTCCCCTCCAATGCAATAGAAGGTCTCACTTGCAAACTCCTCTCCTACGAAGCAGAAGAACTCATTCATAACTTCCCTCCCGCGAAACGGGAGGGGTCACCCACAAACTCCCCTCCCGCGAAGTGGGAGGGGATTGAGGGGAGGGCAACAAAAGCACCACCAGCTCTTCTCTGTCTAATCTGCTCTTTTGCCCCCTCCTCAATCCTCCACCGCAAAGCGGGGGAGGGGTCTGAAATTACACGAAAACGGGGGATCATTTCTGTTTCTTTCCAACACATAGAAACACTCTCACAATACTCCTTACCGCTGCGCGAAAAATCACTTGCAATCCCTC
>CAZNDM010000026.1:0-4119 GCA_964571845.1 uncultured bacterium
ACGGAGTGGTAGAATCCATCTACAAACTCCCCGCCCGCTTGCGGGAGGAGATCATCAACTGTTTCCCCTCCCGCTTGCGGGAGGGGATCATCAACCGTCTCCCCTCCCGCTTGCGGGAGGGGATTAAGGGGAGGGTGACAAAACCCCCACCCGCTTCTCCCGGTCAAATATGCTCATTCTACCCCTTCTCAATCCTCCCCCACAAAGTGGGGGAGGGGTTTGTGAAGTGTCCTCCCAAAAGGTGAGGGAGAGGCTCGGGAGAGAGATTTCCTGTAAAGCGGGGTAAGAGGTCTGTCGGGTACTCTTTAACACATTCCAGAAAGCATGTGAGAAAAAGACCATCGGTAACTTGCTCCTATAAAGCGAGAAGAACACCTCTCCCACCCGCTTACGAGTGAATCCACCCCAAACCTCCCGTTTATGCGAGGGATCACATCCAACCTCCTTCCACTATGTGAGTAGAGTTACTCCCAACCTTCCGTTTATGGGGAGAATCACATCCGATCCCCTTCCGCTATGTGAGTGGAGTTACCTCCAACCTCCCGTTTACGGGAAGGATCACCTACAACCTCCCCTCCCGCTTGCGGGAGGGGATTAAGGGGAGGGTGACAAAACCGCCACCCGCTTTCCCCTGTCAGATCATCTCTTTTGCCCCCTCCTCAACCCTTCCCCACAAAGTGGAGGAGGAGACATTGGGGACTTTCCCACAATGCTGAGCCCCCACAGAAGCGGAATTATTCTCAACATACTGCTGGGCATTGGGAGACCTCCCCACAATGCTGAACATATTGTGGGGGAGGTTATTTTGTGATCTTCCACAGTGCTAAACCCGCTGCACAAGATTAAAAATCACGTTTCCCCTTTACCTCAAAATATTTTCTGGAAAGTCTCAAGTCACTGGTTTTTAAATTGATAAATTTCATGTATAATTAATCATGAACGGGAGGTGCTGTTATGAAGCTCTTTAAATACATTGTGATCACTGGTATAATGGTTGGCCTGGCGTCTGCCCAGGTCGTCAAAATCGGTGTAAACCTACCTATAACAGGCCCAAATGCCCCCTACGGCCAGATGGGATGGTATGGCTTACAACTCGCCAACGAAGAAAGACCTGAAGTGCTCGGCAGGAAAGTTAAGCTCGTCCTCGTTGACAACAAATCCGACAAAATTGAGGCAGCAAACGCAACCCAGAGATTGATCAAAAAAGACGGGGTCTTTGCCATAATTGGTCCCATTTCGAGCTCAAATACCCTCTCAGCTGCACCCATTGCAGAAAATGCAGGAGTTCCTCTGATCAGCCCTTGGGCAACCAATCCAATCGTCACCCAGAATCGAAGGTACATTTTCAGGGCATGCTTTATTGATCCTTTCCAGGGCAAAGTTGCAGCCAAATTCGCAAGGGATAAGCTCCACGCCAAAACTGCCGCTGTTATGATTGACATTGCACAGGATTATTGTGTCGGTATTGCCAATTTCTTTATCCAGAATTTCACCAAAATGGGCGGCAAGATCGTTTCCACCACCTATTACCAGACCGGTGACCAGGATTTCACGGCACAGCTCTCTTCAATAAAAGCCGTAAATCCGGACCTCATCTATGTCCCGGGCTACTTTACAGAGGATGCACTCATTATGAGACAGGCAAGGGATCTTGGTTTAAAACAGACATTCATGAGTGGAGATGCTGCACAGGCTGAAGAGCTTATCAAAATCGGAGGAAAGGCTGTCGATGGCCTGTATTTCACAACCCATTTTGATGAAAATGGAGTGACAACCGAAGTAGGTAAAAGGTTCGTGAAAAAGTTCCACAAGAAGTACAAAAAATCACCTGACTCTGTATCCGCTCTTTCCTACGATGCTTACAACATTCTCCTTGATGCCATTGAGAGGGCGGGCTCTTTTGATCGCGAGAAAGTTAGGGATGAAATCGAAAATACGAAGAATTTTGAAGGTGTAACCGGTGTAATTACAATCGAGCACGGTGATGGTATCAAACCGGCTGTGATTCTCAAGGTCGAGAACGGAAAGTTTGTTTATGTAGAGACAGTTCAGCCTGAATAGTTTTCGAAAGGGGGCGGGGGCTCCCGTCAGGGAGCCCCCGCCCCCTTTTTTCAAATCTCCGGCAACCTGTTTTCTACAAGAAGTCTTGCTATAACTTCGATCTCCCGCTGAAATCTTTCTGGTAGATCCTTTTTCAACGGCTCGATCATGCTGTGGACGATCAGAAACATGGCAAGCTCACGCCTGAAACCCCTTGACCTTAAGTATTCAATAATTTCCTCTGGAATGTGGCCAACATACGCCTGATGATCAAGGTGGATGTCATCGTTTTTGACTATCAATGAAGGCCACACCTCAAACCGTGATTCGTCCTGCAAAAGATATCCAGCAGTATCAGCGATACCCGTTGATCCGTGAGATTCCGGACCTGCCTCAATTACCGCTATGTGTCTTTGATACGAGCCGTCTCTCGATATCCCCCTGATGTTCAGAAGTGCGTTTGACTTTTTCCCCTCAAGATTGATCCTGTATGAGTCCTCAATCCTGTCACTGTTCCTTGCAAATGAAATAACATTCAGATTAAAGTCAACTCTACTTCCCGCAGAAAATCTGTAATCACTGGAATGGAGTGCCCCGTTTGTCAGGTTCAATACATTTATCCTCACCTTTGAATTGTCACCTGCAAAACCTCTGACAAGGGGTTTAACTTTTTGATTTTTCCGGAAACTGTTAAGAATAACGAGGTTCAAAATAGCATTTTCGCCGATTGATACTTCAAGATTTGAGAGAACTTCTGGGTCTCCGTGAAGTCTCGGTACGGTGCTCCCTATAACAACCGTTGCCCTGGCGTTTGCACCCACTTTCAGGTTGAGATGATGGTTACCAGGAGCCGGTATTTCCGTGAAACAGCAAATCGGCATCGGCTCGTCAATTTCGGCGCTTTCTGGGATGGTGATGACGAAAAATTTTTCGGTTTTTTCAATCCTTTCCTTTGCCTCATCATCAAATTTTTCAAATGGTGTGAACGGGAGCTTGTCCCTTTCGAAAATTTCAAATGTAACGCCGAGATCGGTGAACTTTTTCTTTAAATTTCTGTATTTTTCCGGAAGTTCTGTGTCAAGACCGAGCACAAAGTCTCTTTCGTCGTCCGGTATGTTTAAAATATCCATAAAATCTGCGATTTTTCTGTCCATTTTAAGCCTCCCCGGAAGCTACCATTTCGGCGATTCTCATGATTTCCATTACATATTCAAATGGGATGTGCTTGAGAATGGGTTGGATGTAACCTTTTAGCAGCAGTGTGATGGCAGCTTCTTCTGTGAAACCTCGGGATTTCATGTATTCAAGGGCTTCTTCTGAAATTCTGCCAACATAAGCCTCGTGGTCGAGATGTACATTGCCGACATCGGATGAAAGAATGGGATAGGTTTCATGCTTACCACCGGGTGTGAGGAGCAGACCTGCGCACTCAATGTGACCTCTGGATCCTCCGGCTTCCCTGCTTGCCCTTATGACAGTTGCAGATGTGTTTTGCCCCTGATCACGGGTTACTCCTTTTGTCACGATTAATCCTGATGTTTCCGGCGCTTTCAGGTTTATGTGAATGTAATCTCCAAGAATTTCTTTTTTCTTCGTAAATGTGATGCTTTCGACGATTGCTTTGCCTCCTTTTCCGACAACATCAATGAGCTCATATCGACCTGCAGAGGCTCCGTTGCCAAGGACCGCAGTTACAATGTGGAGCTCGCCTTCTTCCTCAACAAGGCCATGGGTGAAGGGGCGGGTGTGAACATAATGGGGCCAGTTTTGAAGAACAATGCCCCGCACCTTTGCGCCCTTCTTCACATAAATTTCCGTCGCTCCGAGGTGGGCAGAGAATCTTGCGAGTGGAGGAGCTGTACATCCTTCGATAAATGTAACCTCTGAGTCCTCCTCAGCAAGGACAAAGGCATGATCAGCCTGAGCGAGCGCACCTTCGGTAATGAGAAAATAAGCATGTACCGGAATTTTGACTTTGACACCTTTCTTTACCCTGATAAATGCACCACCACTCCAGTAGGCTGTGTGATATGCCACATACTTATTGTCTTTGTAAGGCATGAGGCGGAAAGCATATTC
>CAZNDM010000027.1:0-23733 GCA_964571845.1 uncultured bacterium
GCTTCCGCTGCACTTGTCCTCGCAGGTCTCATAGCTGAGGGAAAAACTGTAATTGATAGAATTTACCATCTTGATAGGGGATACGATTCCTTTGAAATCAAACTCCAATCCTTAGGAGCAAGGATAAGAAGGGTGAAAAATTAAAAGAGGTGATATTATGAAGCAAACAAAATTCCACGGAAATATTTGGGTGATTGTGGATGAGAAGGGTGAGCTTATTGAGGATATTGATACGGATCAAATTTACCACAATGCCCATCTCCATATCACTGATGTCAACGAAATGGGTAAATACGCCTTTGGGAATCTCGAAGGCTGGGAAGACTTTCCTGAAAAGGCAAAACCCGGTGATATAATCTTTGTTGGTAGAAATTTTGGCGCTGGCTCTTCAAGGCAGCACGCTGTAGATTGCTTTAAAGCACTTGGTATCAGTGCGATTGTCGGTGAATCTTTTGGCGCTATTTACAAAAGGAATGCCATAAACTCCGGATTGCCAATCCTTGAAGTTCCTGGTCTTTCCGATCTCGTGAAGGCTGGTAAATTTGAGACGGGAGATGAAGTTGAGATCGATTTTCTGGAAGGAAAGATCAAAAACATAACAAAGGGTATCGAAATCCAGGCCAGAAAGCCCAGCAAAGTTCAGATTGACATCTACCTTGCTGGCAACATATTCCAGTACGGTCGGACTATTGCAAAAAATTGATTCCCGACGCAATATTAGTAACTCACAGAGTACCTGGAGGTGATCGAAGAGAAAATTGAGTAAAGTCAAAGATAAAAGGATATCTCTCGAAGGTTTCAATATATCAAGATTCACAGGTGTGCGTGATTCGAATCTAAGATTAATCCAGGAGCATTTTAATGGGAAAATTGTACTAAGAGGGGAGGAAATTTTTGTTTCCTCAACAACCCCGGAAGAGATTGAAAAGATAGAAAAACTTATTGCGATTTTGAAGATGAAATTGCAAAAATCCGGGTATCTACGGGAAGAGGATGTTAAAGAAGCAATTAAGAATATACAGGGTGAAAATATGAAAAGGGAGCAGACGGAATTTGAAAAGTATGCGATAAAGACACCGAAAAAAACTATTGTTCCCCGCACAGAAAATCAGCTCAGGTACTTAAAGGCTATTGAGGAGAATGATATTGTCATCGGTGTTGGACCTGCTGGCACAGGTAAGACATTTCTTGCCGTTGCCATGGCTTTGAAGTTTTTAAGGGAAAACAGGGTAGAGAAAATCATACTGACAAGACCCGCAGTTGAGGCAGGAGAATCTCTGGGATTTCTCCCCGGTGATTATGAGGAAAAGATAAGTCCGTATCTAACGCCTCTTTATGATGCCCTTTATTCAATGCTAACTCCTGATGCCATTAAGCGTTTAACAGACAGAAGGGTCATAGAGATTGCACCTCTCGCTTATATGAGGGGCAGGACCCTTTCTGATGCATTTGTTATTCTGGACGAAGCTCAAAACACAAAATCAGTACAGATGAAAATGTTTCTTACCCGTCTTGGACCGAGATCCAAAGTGGTTATCACAGGGGATGTGACTCAAATTGACCTGCCTAAGGATGAACATTCTGGATTGGTGGAAATTCAGCATGTACTACACTCAGTGCCGGGCATTGTTTTTATCAGATTTGGTCCCGAAGATGTTGTCCGGCACAGACTCGTTAAAGATATCGTAGAAGCCTATGAAAAGTACCAAAAAGAGTGAAAAACCCCGACGATACAGGGTTGATACACTCCTCAAAGCGGGATTTCTACTGCTCCTGTTCATTGTTACATTCTCTCTGTTACCCAGAGAGCACTTCAAGATGCTGAAGTCTCTTAAAGAAGGCGATATCAGCCCCATAGAGATTACATCTCCAATTGACTTCCCGATTTATAAAACCAGTGAAGAACTTGAAAAAGAGCGACGCCAGGCGTTGAAAAGTGTACCAGCCTTCTATGAATTCGATAGCACTTATGTGGATTCGGTTAGAGAGCGAATTAAGTTTATCAAAGAAATGGGACTTTTCAGAGACGGTCTTTCACGCAACAGATGGGAATGGATTGTTGAGCTTTCTGCAAACTATGCTCTCGATTTCTTGAAACAGGGAATTATTGAAGACAAACACCTTTTAAAAACACTGGAAGTTGACAGTATCGCAGTTGTAAGTGGTGACAAAACCAGGGTTTATCCGGTTGAGCGTATCAGAGATCAAAATGAAGTGTACGATGAACTTAAAAAAATTGCAGTTCAAACTTTTGAAAATAAAGCTGAAAGGGATGTATTTTTGCGAATCGTCGAGAGCTTAATTTTCCCAAATTTGAGGTACAGAGAAGATTTGACAAACAAGGAGAGAAGTGCGGCTCTTGCCAGGGTTTCTCCAATTAAGGAAATCGTCCATAAGGGAGAAAAAATTGTCGGAAAACATGAAAGAATAACCGAGCAAAGCGGTGAAAAGTTGAAGGTTCTTCAGGAAAAGATCCAGTCCACAGGTTACCATTCGTACAGGTGGTTTGCCTATCTTTTTATCCTTTTCAGCATTTTTGTTCTTGGTACGATTTATTTCAGGGAGAGGATAGACCGCAGTCCTCGGTGGAGGGAGCTTGTTGTCATAGGATTTGCAGGATTGATTGTTCTTGTATCCGCATATCTCGTCCGTAACATCAAAGCATCCCACTACATAACACTTATTCCCTTTTTCGCCATTTTGATAAATGTAGCTCTCGGTTTTGAACCTGCTCTGTTTTACACACTTTTGCTGGCAATAATTCTTGGCCTGTACTTCCCTGCAACTATTTTTGGCACCTTTATTTACAATCTGATACTCGGATGGACAGCTATCTTTATCACAAAGAGTTTTAGATCACGGTTTCAAATTTATTATGTCATTCTCACATTGATGGGTGTGGGTTTTATTACATCGGTGTTCGTTGATCTCCTCGTTTTTAATCAGGTGAATGACATAAAATCCCTTGCGCAGGCTTCTCTCTTCAGTGCCTTTTTATCCGGTGTCTTTGTCGTTGGTATCCTGCCATTGTATGAAAGGGTATTTCGTGTAGCAACTGACTTTTTCCTGCTTGAGCTTTCGAATCTGAACAATCCATTATTAAGAGAACTTTCAGAGAAGGCCTCCGGGACATTTAATCACAGCATAAATGTTGGAAACTTATGCGATGCAGCGGCGAGGGCAATTGGTGCAAACTCACTCCTTGCGCGTGTGGGTGCTTACTACCACGACATCGGAAAGATCAAGAAACCCCAGTATTTTATTGAAAATCAGATAGGAATGGAGAACCCACACGACAGGCTTTCGCCGCGGATGAGTGCACTCATCATCATTTCACATGTCAAAGACGGTGTAGAGCTGGCTGAAAAGTACGGTTTGCCGGGCGAGATAATACGGATAATTCAAACACATCACGGCACATCGCTGCTTGTGCCATTTTATGTAAAAGCAAAACAACTTGAAGGTGAGAATGTAAAAGAAGAGGATTTCCGCTATCCCGGTCCCAAGCCGTCAACGCGGGAAGAGGCGATCTGTATGATCGCGGACAGTGTGGAAGCTGCTGTCAGGAGTTTAAAGAACCCGACCGCGAAGACATTAAAAGAAACAATCTACGAAGTCATCAGACTGAAACTCGAAGATGGCCAGCTCGATGAAGCTGATATAACGAGAAAAGACCTTGATAAAATTGCTGAAGCCATTTATCCCATACTTTTAAGCCAGTTCCATCCCCGAATTGAGTATCCGAAGGAGAAAAAATGATCAATATTTACAATGTACAGAGAAAGGTGAAGATTGGTAAGGATTTTAAGGAAAGATTGAAAAAATTCCTCGAGAAAGTCCTTGAAGAGGAGGACCCTGATCGAAGTATTCAGGAACTGAATGTCATTTTTGTAAACAATCGGAGAATCCAGGACCTTAATAGAGAATTTCTTGGAAAGGATCGCCCAACTGATGTGATCTCTTTTAATCTCGGTGAGACAGGCGAGGTTTACATCTCAGCGCATGTTGCAAGGGAGAGGGCAGAGGAGTACGGATGGTCCACAGAATTTGAGCTCGTCAGATATGCACTTCATGGGACACTTCACATTCTCGGTTATGACCATGAGAATGATGAAGATGCCAGAATTATGGAGGAAAAAGAGGAGAAGTATCTGGCAAAATGGGAATAGTCATAATATTTCTTATTGCCCTTTCGTTCATATTTTCTGGCTCTGAAGTCGCCCTGTTTTCGTTACCCCGTGCAAGGATCAAAACTATTAAGAACAAGCAGGTGGCAAAGATCCTGGATTATCTGATTTCAAGACCCTACACAATCCTTTCCGTAATACTTCTGGGCAATACTGCTGTTAACGCTTTTGCGGCTTCCATCTTTTCGGTTTTGATCGCCAATTTTTTCTCACACTACGAGATCGGGGAGAGTGCTTTAACGGTAATCGATGTCGGTGTATTCACATTTATTCTGCTCATTTTTGGAGAAATCACTCCTAAAATTCTCGCCCTCCAGTACCCTCTCGAGTTTTCCTCGATCTCATGGATTGTGGTTTACCCATTCTATTATCTTTTTTATCCCATTGTAAAACCCCTTGGCAAATGGATTCGTCAGATTTTTGAAGGAGGGAACAACAGGAAAAAGGAATTTGAGCCGATTACATTGCGTGAGGCTTATAACATCGTTGAAACCGCAAGGGAAATACTTCACATCCACGAGCTCGAACTGCTTGAAGACAGTGTAGAGTTTCTTTCAATAAGGGTTTCAGATATCATGACACCGAGGCGTGAGATCAAGGCTCTGCCAGAAGACATTACGATAGGAGATGCTCTGAACGAAATGAGGAAAACCCGCCATTCCAGATTCCCAGTGTTCAAAGAAAAACTGGACGACATAACAGGTGTTCTTGACCTCTTGAGTATCGAAGATGTGTTAAAACTTCCTCCAGATACACCTGTGAAACCGTATCTTTTTGATCCTGTATTCGTTCCAGAGACCATGCGTCTTCCAGACCTTGTGCGAACGCTGGTTGAGACACCTGTAAAGATGGCTATTGTAACAAACGAATACGGTGGAACTGAAGGAGTTGTGACACTCAAAGATGCCTACAAGCATTTTCTCGGTAAAATCAGGAGTGAATTTGAATCAGAAGAGCTTGAGGAGGTAAAAAAGATTGGAGAAAACGCCTATATTCTTTCGGGAGACGTTTCAGTATCGGTTCTCGAAAAGCTTACAGGAAGGAGGTTCATAGGTTATTACGGCACAATATCGAATTTAATTCTTGACAACATAGGTCAGATCCCGACCGAAGGGGAGAAGGTGGTTATAAACGGTATAGAATTCGAAATTCTTGCAAAAGAAGGTGAATATCCGGAAAAGGTAAAGGTGACGGTGAAATGATAAATATAGGGCTATTCCTTGTTTCAATAATCTTTGTTGCCATTTATGCAGCTTTTGAAATCTCCTATGTGAGTTCCGACAGGATAAACATTCAGGATGTAATTCCACGAAGCAGGCTGGATTTCTTTGTTAAAAACGAAAGGCGAGTGATCATCAGCATTTTGATAGGTATAAACATATTTTCCGTACTCGCTGCCACCACATTGACACATTTTACGCAGGGTATAGGATTTTCGTCAGGCTATGCTGTTATTGCCGCAGGTGGAATAACAACCCTCGTTATCGTTCTACTCGGCGAAATACTTCCAAAATCGTACGCTATATCAAGGAAAATGGATATTATCAATCGGTTTAATGGCCTTGTGTATTTCACATATCTTGCCTTTTATCCGGCAATAAGATTATTCGATTATCTTTTAAAGTTATCCTTTGCAAGTGTGAAAAGTGAAAAAGTTTCACTTGAAGAGGAGATCGAGAAATATGCAGAAGAAAAGGGACTTGAGAGTGAGCAGTTACTCCTTTTGAAAAAGGCATTAAAGTTCTACGACTTGAAAGCCGAAGACATTATGATTCCTGCCAATAGGTTTCCGATTTTTCCAGTCGAGACACCACGCGAAGAGATCATAAGAAGGTCCCGCGAACTCCCTTACAATAAGGTTTTGCTTTACAAAAATAGCATTGACAATATAGTTGGATTGATACATATTAAAGACCTGCTCCTTTCCGAAGGAAATTCAGATATTAAGAAATATTTAAGGTCCTACATAACAGTTTATTCTGACAGTCCGGTACACCGAATAGTTGAAGAGGTAAAGAAACAGCAGACCACGGTTGCGGTAGTTGTTAACGAGTATGGTTCGACAATTGGGGTTGTGACGGTTGAGAATATAGTTCGTGAGCTGCTTAAGTACTTTGAGGAAGAAGATAGAAAAGATAACATTTTTGACGGGGACACCAAGATAACAGAGCTAAGAGAGATGGGGATTGAGTTGGAGGAGGGTGATTATTCAACGCTCGCTGGATTTATAATTGACAGGCTTGGAAGGATACCTCAAAAGGGCGAGAGGGTATCTGCTGGTAATTACGAGCTGGTAATTATTGATGCGGATGAACGGGGGATTAAGAAAGTTTTGATAAGGGAGAGAAATGAACCAGGCAATAACTGAAATAGATGAGAAGCTTTATCGGCTGACGCTGGAGCTTGTGAAGAAGAAGGACTATAAGAGGGCGGCTCTTTTGCTGTCTCAGAAGCATCCAGAGGATGTTGCTCTTATCCTTGATAAGCTTGATGAGGAAGATAGGGTCAGGGTTTTTAAGTATCTACCGGTGGAACTTCAGGCTGATGTTTTGATCAGACTCGACGACGAGTCCATTGACGATGTTTTGAAAGCGCTTTCGGAGAAAGATATTTCAGAGCTCGTGGGAGAGATGGATGTTGATGACGCTGTTGATGTTCTCGGTGAACTTTCTGATGAAGAGAGGCAGAGAGTTTTATCCTATGTGCCGCCAGAGGAACGGGAAGAGGTCAAGGAGCTTTTGAGGTATCCTGAGAACTCTGCCGGTGGTCTGATGACCACCGAGTACATCGCCTATGATGCCGACCAGACTGTAGAAGAGACCTTAAGAAGGCTGAAAGAGGAAGAAAAGCCGGATGAAGTTTCAAGCATAATCTATGTTATTGACAAAAAAGGCAGATTACTCGGTGAGGTTTACCTGAGAGACCTCCTCAGGGCAGATCCAAAGACCAGACTTGGTGACATTGTTAGAGAAGTCCCTTCTGTCCCCGTAGATCTTGATCAGGAAGAGGTCGCAAGACTTTTTGAAAAGTATGATGTTTTTTCAATGCCGGTCGTTGATGATAGGGGGAGACTGATAGGTGTTATCACAGTTGACGATATTCTTGATGTTCTTGAAGAGGAAGCTACAGAGGACATCCACAGATTGAGTGGATGGGGAGAGGCAGAGAGCATATATGCTCCCACATTGAAAATGGCACAAAAGAGGCTACCATGGCTTTTAATAAATCTTGTTACCGCTTTTGTCGCAGCCTCCGTTGTTGCTATCTTTAAAAACACAATTGCGGCTTTTGCCTATCTTGCAGTTTTTATGCCTGTTATCGCTGGAGAGGGGGGAAACACGGGAATACAGACAATTGCTCTCGTTGTCCGCTCTCTTGCACTTGGTGAGATTGATTTTCATGATTTCAAAAAACTATTTTTCAGGGAACTTGTGGTTGGTCTTATCGTTGGCTCAGTCGTTGGATTGGTCTCGGGTCTAATTGCTTATTTCTGGGTGGGAAATCCCTATTTTGGGCTTCTTGTATTCCTCGGACATGTTGGTAACATGGTCGCAGGATGTATAGCTGGTTTGACCGTTCCCATGGTGTTGAAGCTTTTGAAACAGGACCCTGCACTTGCTTCAGGTGTGATTGTTACGACAATCACGGATGTTACGGGTTACTTCATATTTCTCGGTTTAGCCACTATCTTTATGAATTATCTTCATCTCCTATGATTGGAAAGGTCCTGAGAAAATTTTCGGGTTTACATATTGCTGTGGTGGGTGACATAATCCTCGACAAGTACCAGTATGCTGATGTTGAGAGGATATCCCCGGAGGCTCCTGTTCCTGTTTTGAAGCTCCGGAATGGTGAGAAAGAAGAGAGACCCGGAGGAGCCGCAAATGTGGCGTTGAACCTTGCAACCCTTGGAGCCAGAGTCTCCCTCTTTGGGGTCATTGGTAATGATCAGGAGGGCAGGGATCTTCTTTCCCTCCTCAATTCTCATGGAATTAAAACTGAAGGTATTTTCACAGATCCCTCACGCCCCACGACATCTAAAACCCGGATTATAAGCAGAAGACAGCAAATAGTCAGGATTGATATTGAAGATACAAGACCCGTAAATAAAAGGATTGAAAAGGGAATAAGGGATTCTCTTGCGGGGAATCTGAGCGATTTTGATGCGATCGTGGTTGAAGACTACAACAAAGGCGTTCTGACACCGGGATTGATCAGGTTTATTTCCCGTGAGTTATCCGGAAAAACAATCATTGGAGTTGACCCCAAGATTGAAAACTTCGGTTTATATCGAAATGTAACCCTTTTTAAGCCCAACAGAGCCGAGCTTTCAAGGTTCAACGGTAAAAAAGATCTATTTGAGGCTGTCCGTGATACATTTGAAAAACTGTCCCCTCAATACATGATGGTAACTTTGAGCGAGGAGGGAATGGTCGTATTTGACGGCAGAAATTATGTTAAAATCCCGTCTTTGAAAAAAGAGGTTTACGATGTAACAGGAGCGGGGGACACAGTTATTTCCGTTGCGATCCTTTCACTTGCCGCTGGACTTGATATAGTGGATTCGGCTATACTATCAACAATTGCAGCAGGTATTGAGGTTTCCAAGTTTGGTGTTGCCTGTGTGAAGCCGGAAGAGCTCAAAGAGGAGTACAAAAGGCACTACTCGCATTTGAAAGAAAGTGTTGAGATTCTGACATGAATCAGGAGATAACGATTAATCTTACGCGAATTTCTGGCATTATCAGAAGGCGTTTCTGGGCAATTACAATTCCCTCATTTGTTATAGCACTTGCAGTGGGCCTCACAGGAAAATTTTTAATACACAAACAGTACGATGCGACAGTCGCCATATTACCCCCATCTGGTGGTCAGATTTCAATACCGTTTGGATCTGTTTTGAAAAATATACTTCCTGGTGGTCTGGGTTTGGGTGGCACGGGCACAAAAGATGTCCTTGCCCTCCTCCAATCAAGACGCATGGCTGAAGATGTTATATCTAAATTTAATCTCATGGAGTACTTCAAAACAGATAAGCTTGACAAGGCTATAAAAAAGCTCAGTCACATGACGAAAATCAAGGTTGACGATGAAACAGGTGTGATCTACATCAAGGTTCGGACAAAAAGTCCACGGTTGAGTGCTGATATTGCCAATTTTTATGTTTCAAATCTGGAAAGGTTAAATGATGAGCTAAAAATCTCAGTAACGAAGCCATTTGTCAAAGTGCTTGACCCGGCAAGGCCGCCGGATCTGAAAGCATGGCCCAAAAATGCGATCAATACAATCATCACATTTGTTTTCCTGATAATTGTACTGGGAGCGTACTTTCTCTACAGGGAATACACCTATCCTTTTGCAAAGTACCCTGAGTCCCTCGAGGACGAATTTGACCTCCTCGGTATTTTCCCTGAAAAGAGGATTCCCGATACAGAACCGGTAAAAAGCAGGGTCAAAAGTTTTCTTGATACTCCAGTGGCATTGATCCCGGTTCTGAACAATCAGGATAAAATTGATGAGATTTTCAATGTATTGGATGACGGTAATTTCTACCTTCTTCCATCTCCTCTTGAAACTGCGGACTTTAAAGAACACATATCCAATATTTCAGGAGCCGTATTGCTTGTGGAGTTTAACAGGACGCCACTCGACGCTCTCAGAGAGTTGAAGAGCCTGCTGCTGGATAGATATGATCTTAAATCCGGCGTAATTTTTTACAATGTGCCTGAGAAATACATTTCAAAAAGGTTTTATTTCATTTTCCCTGAGTTGAGGAGTAAGTAAAATGAGACGATTTTTACTCGGACTTATAGTCGCCGGCGTGCTTGCGGCACAGAGCGATATATCCGCACAACTCAAAGCACTCGGATTAACGCCTGCACAGATAGAAACTTTATTGAAAAAACAGAAGAAGCAGGCTGAGAAGACAAGGAAGCCTCAGGTAACAGTACCTCCCGAGTCCCTCGCCGTGGAAAAACCCCGTGAGTACTCGATTGTTGAGAAAGTTTTTATGAGGAAGTTTTCACTGGAACCGGACACAGAATTAATCCAGTTTGGATATGATGTGTTTCAGTCAGAATCGACTGCATTCGATACTTTTACTTTAAACCTCCCTGTCGGTCCTTCCTATGTCATAGGTCCCGGTGATGAGATCATAATAAACGCATGGAGTGAAGTTTTTCAGCAAACATTTGATCTCTTTGTCGACAAATACGGCAAAATCATCTTACCAAAAGCCGGGGCACTTTACATCAGAGGGTTAACATTTGAGGAGGCAAAGAAGGCTATAATTTCGAGACTGAACAAGCATTTTACAAATGTGAAGTTCGACATTACACTCGGTCAGGTTCATGGCTCAAGTGTATTTGTACTTGGAGAGGTAACGAAGCCGGGTATCTATAGAACATATCCTTTATCATCACCGATTCAGCTCCTTTTTATGGCAAAGGGTGTAAAGAAGACCGGAAGTCTTAGAAATATAAAAATCGTTAAGAGAAACGGACAAACAGTTTCATTTGACCTGTACGATGTTCTTCTTTACGGCAAAAAGGTGCCTATTCTGACATTTGAGGACGGCGATGTTGTTTTTGTCCCTGTGATTGGTGAGGTTGTCGCCGTCTCAGGTGCTGTCAAAAGGCCCGGAATTTATGAGATTAAAAGAGAAAAGAGCATTTATGACATAATCCAGCTTGCGGGAGGGTTCCTGCCCACATCCTACATGTACCGCGTGCAGGTCCAGAGGGTGTCTGATAGTGGGGCAATCAGGGTGGAGGATCTGTATTTTGCCTCGGTGAAAGAGGCTTCTAAGGTTATGAAGAAAATCCCATTC
This sequence comes from uncultured bacterium, assembly GCA_964571845.1. Lineage (GTDB taxonomy): Bacteria > Hydrothermota > Hydrothermia > B15-G9 > WFZT01 > WFZT01. Next base: position 11,017 of record CAZNDM010000027.1, read on the forward strand.
AAAAATGGAGATCTTATTGTGGTTTCTCCGGTTCCTCCGGATATTCGCGGGTTTGTTGCGATTACCGGAAATGTTTACCGTCCCGGCAAATACGAGTTTAATGACACTTTAAAAGTGAAAGACCTGATCGAACTTGCAGGTGGTGTGAAAAGGGGAACATACATGGAGAGAGCAGAGATTATCAGACATGCAGATTCGCTTCAGAAGAAAATTATTTCATTCTCGTTGAAGGAGGCTTTATCAGGCGAGGGACCGATTTTGAGGGAATTTGACACAGTTGTTATTCATTCGATTTCGGATGTAATCCCAATTGACAGTGTAACTGTTATTGGTGGTGTGGCAAAGCCGGGAAAATATCAGTTTACAATTGACATGACCCTCGCAGATCTGTTGACTTTCTGCGGAGGGATTCGCGCCGGATCAGACATCTCTGCTGTTGAGATTTTAAGACTTAGTGACGATGGTAAGTTTGAAAGGTTACGGATTGACATGAAACAGACCGACCCAACAGAGGTAAAACTCCAACCAGGAGATCTCGTGAATATTCCTCCACCTGTAAATCTTGATTCTTCCTATGTTTATATTACAGGTGAAGTTATGCGTCCCGGCAGATATGTCGTTTACCCGGGAAAAGACAGGTTAATTGATGTTGTTAATCGTGCCGGTGGGTTTACCGAAACGGCTAATCCAGCAGCAATTGAGCTTTACAGAAAATCTCTCAAAAATCTTGAAGTTTCAACCATAATCTCATTTCTTGACAGGGTTTACACGGGAATTCTCAGGGAGGAAGCGGCTCTAATGAGCCTGAATATACCGAAAGACAAAAAGGAGCTGAGAAAAGAACTGCTGAAGAAACAGGAAAAATTCGTTCGCATGTTGCTAAAAAATGTCGGGGAGGATACGCTTATCCTGCTGGACACAGCAAAAGTTGAGACACTATCAGTCATTCTTTCAAAAATTACACCCATGTCAAGCGGACGACTTTCTTTAAATCTCCGTGATTCTGCGGATTTTAATGTTCTTGTTTTACCAGGTGACTCTATTTATGTACCGCCCCAGTCTCGGACCGTAACCGTCATGGGATTTGTAAATTATCCCGTTTCAGTTCCTCATGTGCCGGGTATGGATGCCCGGTTTTACATAGAGAAGGCAGGTGGTTATAGTTCCATTGCGGATAAGGAGAGAACATTTGTTGTGCTGCCGGGCGGAGAGGCGACGACTGACCTTACCAATATTCCCGCGGGTTCTATTATCATGGTGCCGGGTAAGACGAGGATAAAACCTTCCCGTCTTGAGATTCTAAAGGATGTTGTTGGCATTGTTTATCAGATCGCGCTCGCTTACATTGCAATCAGACAGGTAACGAAGTAGATGGGTAAGTGGGGTTTTTTTATCACATTTGAAGGAATTGAAGGTAGTGGTAAGTCCACGCTTGCAAAGGGGCTTTACGAGTATTTAAAAGAAAATTCTTTCCGAACAACTATCACGCGTGAACCGGGAGGAACTAAGGAAGCTGAAGAGATTCGTGAAGTTTTGCTTAAAGCTGGAAACAGGCTCGATCCGGTTACTGAACTCCTCCTTATGCTTGCAGCAAGGAGAGAAAATGTTTATAAAAGGATTCTCCCGGCATTAAGAGAGACATACATTGTGATTTCCGACAGGTTTGACGATAGTTCCTTCGCCTATCAGGGGTTTGGCCGGGGTCTTGAGCTCAAGTTTATATCGAGATTGAACAAGGTTGCCACCGGTGGGCTAAAGCCCAATCTGACATTTCTTGTTGATATCGATCCGGAAGTGGGATTTTCTCGCATGAAATCTAAGAAACTTGATAGGATTGAACAGGAGGATTTAGAATTTCATACCCGTGTGAGGAAAGGTTACCTTGTTCTCGCAAAGAGGGCAAAAAAGAGAATTAAAGTGCTCGATGGTTCCAGATCTCCTGAGGAGCTTTTGAGCGAGGTGATTGAGATTACTCTCGAAAGACTTTCTCAAAAAGGTTTGAAAAAATTTAAATTGGAGGGTTGATAAATTGAAAAGGTTTGGCGTTGTAATTCTCACACTCGTACTTGGAATATCCATCGGTTACAGAATCGGTGATGCCGAGTCAAAGAAGAAAAACATCAGTGTGATGTTCAGACTATTTACGAACACGCTCAACTATGTGAAGGACTATTATGTTGAGGAGAAGGAGCCCCCTGATCTTATAGAAAAAGCGATTGAAGGAATGGTTAACTCTCTTGACCCGTTCAGCGATTTTTATACCCCCGAGGAAACTGAGGAGTTCAAAATCCATACGACCGGAGAATTCGGTGGACTTGGAATTCAGATCGGAATAAGGAACGGAGTTGTAACGGTAATCTCGCCGATAGAAGGAACACCAGCTTACAGGGCAGGATTGCGACCGGGCGATAAGATTATCAAAATAGAAGATACATCAATTATTGGGTGGAAACTCTCTGATGTGGTAAAAAGACTCAGGGGAAAACCCGGGACAAAAGTTACAATCACAGTTTCAAGACCTGGTGTGAACGAGCCACTCAAGTTCACAATAACGAGGGCAATAATCCATATTCAGGCAGTACCTTATTTTGGAATGCTTGGAGATGACATTGGCTATATCAAACTCTCGTCTTTCCAGAAGAACGCCAGTAAAGAGGTGGAGAAGGCTCTCGACAGCCTGTTTGCCGCTGGAGCCACCAAAATCGTCCTCGATCTCAGGAGTAACCCCGGTGGACTGTTAAGTGAGGCAATCAGGGTTGCAAATCTGTTCATTCAAAGGGGAGCTTTGATCGTATCTACAAAGGGTAGAGTGCCCAACTCCAATAGGGACTTTTTTGCTCCTTCAGATCCTCCTCATGGCACAGAATTCCCGCTTGCCGTACTCGTCAGTCGTGGATCAGCATCGGCATCAGAGATTGTCTCCGGTGCTGTCCAGGATTGGGATAGGGGGATCATCATTGGTGATACTACTTTTGGCAAGGGATCGGTTCAGAGAGTCTTTCCGTTGCAGGAAGGTTATCAGCTAAAAATTACGACTGCCAGATATTTCACGCCTTCCGGAAGATGCATAGACAGAAGGACATTTGAGAACGAAAAGGATACGGTCAAAACACCATATTACACGAAGAGACTCCACAGAACGGTTTACGGAGGCGGGGGCATTATCCCTGATGTGGTCAACGAGGGTGAACTACTGAAGCCTCTCGTTTCAAAGGCATTTGCCAAAGGTGTGTTCTTCGATTTTGCGGTGAAATATTACAAGTCGCACGAAAAGCCGGAGAAGCCGGAGGATATCCATATCCCCGACAGTGTTCTGAAGGAGTTTGAGAATTTTATGAAAGAGAAGAAGATAGAATTTACTTCATGTGATTTTGACGAGGCAAAGGACCAGCTCAGAATGGTGTTGGAAGAGGAGATCGCCGAGAAATATTTCGGCAAGAAGGGGCGCTATATTGTGAGAACGAGAAGGGATACGGTCCTGAAGCAGGCAATAGACTTGCTGAAAGGTGCAGAGAAAGTTGATGATCTTTATTCTGTCATGGAGCACAAATGAGCAAGGAGTTTGTCCATCTCCATCTTCATACGGAATACTCTCTCCTCGACGGTGCGTGTAAGATCAGTCCGTTAATGGATCTTGTTAAAGAATATGGTATGAATGCCGTGGCTATCACGGACCACGGCAACCTGTTTGGTGTCATCGAATTTTACAAGGCGGCGAAAGATGCCGGTATTAAACCCATAATTGGCATTGAAGCATACCTTGCTCCCGAAAGTAGAAAAAAGAAGACAAAAGAAGGGCTTTACCACATCACCCTTCTTGCCGAGAATCTTGAGGGATATAAGAATTTACTTTATCTCTCGACGATGTCGTTTCTTGAGGGGTTTTATTACAAGCCCCGAATGGATAAAGAGCTTTTACGGGAGCATTCAAAGGGTCTCATTGCCCTTTCAGGCTGTCTTTCCGGTGAAATTCCCCGTAAGATACTGGCAGGGGATATTGAAGGAGCAAAGAAGGCTCTTGAAGAATATATTGAAATTTTTGGCCGGGAGAATTTTTATCTTGAACTCATGGACATCGGCCTTGATGAAAATCTCACAGTCAATCAGGCACTCCTTGAGCTGGCTGATCAGTTTGGTGTTAAAGTCGTTGCCACAAACGATGTTCATTACCTGAAACCTGAAGATCACAAAGCTCACGATATTCTGCTATGTATCCAGACTGGTAAGAAGTATCACGACCCAAACAGAATGAGATTCCAGTCCCGTGAGGTCTATCTCAGACGACCTGAAGAAATGTGGATGCTATTTTCTTCCACTCCAGAAGCACTCAAAAATACACTTGAAATTGCTGAGAGAGTGAATCTTGAACTCTCTCTCGATCCTACAAAAGTACATCTGCCAACATTTCCAATTCCTGAAGGTTTCAGAGATACTGATGAGTATCTCGCTCATATAGCAAGAGAGGGACTTGCAGCTCGAGGAAAAGCCGGGAATGAGATCTACGAAAAAAGGCTTGAATATGAGCTTAAAACCATATCGAGTATTGGGTTTTCCGGTTACTTCCTCATTGTTTGGGATATTGTGAAGAAAGCCAAAGAAATGGGAATACCCGTGGGACCGGGCAGAGGCTCGGCTGCCGGTTCGCTCGTTCTTTACTCTCTCGGTGTAACTGAGCTTGATCCGATTGAGTACAATTTGATCTTCGAGAGATTTTTGAACACGGAAAGAATTTCTCCTCCTGATGTTGACATTGATTTCTCCGATGTCGGTAGGGATAAAATCATTAACTACGTCAAGAATCTCTATGGCGAGGAGAGTGTGAGTCAGATCATTACATTCAACAGAATGATGGCACGCGGCGTTATCCGCGATGTTGGAAGAGCCCTTGATCTGTCCTATCAGGAGGTTGACCGTATCGCAAAGATGATTCCCAATGGTCCTGATGTTAATATCAAAAGTGTGCTTGAGAAAAATCCAGAACTTCGTGGCATTTTTCAGGGTGATCCCAGATACGCAGAGCTTCTTGAGGTCGCAGAAAAAATAGAGGGGCAGGTGAAGAACACATCCATTCATGCGGCAGGAATGGTAATTGCGCCCGGTAAAATCTACGAATATGCTCCTCTGTACAAGAGCCCGGACGGGTCCATCACAACCCAGTATGATATGAAGTCCATCGAAGAGATAGGACTTCTCAAAGTTGATTTCCTTGGACTTCGTACACTTACAATCATTCAGTGGACAGAGGAGATGATCAGGGAGCGACATGATCCTGATTTTGACATCATGAAAATTCCTTTAAACGATAAAAAAACATTCAAACTCATCTCCCAGGGCAAAACTCTCGGTGTGTTCCAGCTTGAGTCTTCTGGATTCAGGGAGATGCTTAGAAGGTTAAAACCATCAAAGATTGAGGATCTTATAGCCGCTATTGCACTTTACAGACCGGGACCACTTAAATCAGGCATGGTTGAGAGTTTTATCAGGAGAAAGAATGGTAGGGAACCTGTTACCTACATTTTTCCAGAGTTGAAGCCCATACTCGAGGAGACTTACGGTGTGATAGTGTATCAGGAGCAGGTGATGCAGATTGCTGCCAGACTCGCAGGATTCACACTTGGACAGGCAGATGTACTGAGAAAGGCAATGGGAAAGAAGAAGCCAGAGGTTATGAAGAAACAGAGAGAGGCGTTTGTAGAAGGAGCGGTGAGGAATGGTTATGATCGAAAGAAAATTGAGGCACTTTTTGACGACATAGAGCAGTTCTCCGGTTACAGTTTCAACAAATCTCATGCAGCCGGCTATGCTATCCTTTCTTACAGAACAGCTTATCTCAAGGCACATTACCCTAATGAGTTTCTTTGTGCCAATATGACGGCAGAGACACATTCCCAGAATTTCACAGAAAAGATACACGAATTTGTTAATGAAGCCAAAAGGATGGGGATAAAGGTTGTTCCTCCAGACATAAACCGGAGTGAATACAGGTTTACACTTCTGGACGATGGGAGCATTCTGTTTGGTCTTTCTGCCATAAAAAATGTTGGAGAAGCGGCAGTTGAGGAGATAATTAAGGCAAGGAAAAAGGGAGGGCCGTTTAAATCCTTCAAGAACTTTCTCGAGAGGATTGATTCAAGGAAAGTGAACAAGAAGGTCATTGAGAGTCTAATTAAGGCGGGAGCCTTTGATTCTATTGATCCAAACAGGTCAAAACTACTTGAGATTCTGCCAGACCTTTATCAAAGGACGCAGAAGGCGACCGGTGGTTTTGTTGGCTCCCTGTTTGGTGAATCATTTGATGAAAGTACCATTGTTCCCGACAGGGAGGTTGAGTTTACGCTTGATATGAAGCTTGCTTATGAGAAGGAAACACTCGGATTTTTCCTTTCCGGACATCCGTTGAATAAACATAAAGATCTGATAAATAGACTCAATACTGTCTCAAGCTCAAAGCTGCGTGAGCTCGAAGAGGGTAAAAAAATAACCCTGATCGGCTACCTTGTTTCAATTAAGACTAAAAAGAGTAATAAGGGCGATACATACGCAAATCTCGTGTTCGAGGATTTTGATGGGGAGTTTAATGCCATTGTATTTCCATCTCTTTACAAAGAAATTGCTTACGAGCTTGCGAGGGATACGATTTACATTGTTAAGGGGAAGCTGACATTTGATGATGATGAAGGGACGATGCCAAGAATTGCTGTTGAATCAATGAAACAGCTCCATCAGGGAATACACGAGATGACGAAAGGTATAATTGTAAAAGTTGAGCGGGAGGACATTCTCGAGGATGAAGTAATTGAGCGTCTATATCGTGTAATCACGGTTAATTCAGGGAATGCGGATCTTTATTTTGTCGTAACAGGAAAGCTATTGAAGTCAAAAAGTTTTAAAGTTAATCCCACTGAAGATTTAATAAAGGGGATCGAAAAACTCCTCGGCAAAAACTCCGTATCCATCCACATGTAGTAGCCAATCGATTTGTACTTGGATGCCGGAATTTAAAATCGAGCTTGTTCTCCTTAACTTCCTTCGCCTTTTCTGATAGTGATTTGTCCATTTTTTAACTGGGTGTTCCGTCTCAGTTTAAATGGCTGGATCAGAAGAGCAATATAATCCTTTAATATCACCCATTTAATAATTTTTGACAGGCTGCATGAATTTCGATAAAATTCTTATTGAAATTTAACCGGAGGTGAAAAAATGCGTGAAATGACGAAAAAATCACTGGAAGAGGCATTTGCTGGAGAGTCCATGGCTCACATGAAATATCTGATTTTCAGCGAAATAGCTGAAAAAGAGGGATTTCCGAACATCGCACGGCTCTTCAGGGCAATCGCCTATGCAGAGTTTGTTCATGCCAAAAACCATGCCCGAGAACTTGGCCTTATTGGCAAAACCGTTGATAACTTACAGAAGGGCATCGAGGGTGAGCTTTTCGAAGTTGATGAAATGTATCCTGCCTACGACGCTATTGCTACGCTACAGGAAGAGAAAGGGGCAAAGAGGGCTATACATTACGCACTCGAGGCTGAGAAAATACACGCTGATCTCTACGAAGAAGCGAAAAAACTCGCGCAGCAAAATAAAGACATGGAATTCGACAATGTTTACATCTGTCCCGTTTGTGGATACACGGAAGTGGGGAATGTACCTGAAAAATGCCCGGTTTGCGGCTTCCCGGGCGAGAAATTTGTGAAATTTTAATATGTCTGTCAAAGATGCCATTGAAAAAAGGCGTGCATATAGATCCCTTGCTCCAGTTGAAATTACAAACGAGCTCATTGAGGACCTGATACACTCTGCATCACTCGCGCCTTCATGTTTCAACAAACAACCCTGGAGGTTCGTGGTTGTCAGTAGCAATGAGATGAAAGAAAGGCTCAAAAAGACCCTATCAAGAGGAAATGAGTGGGCAAAAAGTGGTTCCCTTTTCGTGGCGGTTTATACAAGAAAAGACCTTGACTGTATTTACAGAGGAAAAGAATATTTCCTCTTTGACACTGGTCTGGCCACTGCGTTTTTGATTTTGAGGGCAACTGAGCTCGGTCTTGTAGCTCATCCTATCGCGGGATTTGACGAGACAAAGCTAAAAAAGATCCTTGGAATCCCGGAAGATATGATACTTATTACACTAATCGTCATGGGAAAGCATTCTGGTGACGATGAAGGACCAAGACCTGCAAGGTTACCACTTAATGAAATTTCCAGAACGGTCTAACTATTTCTTTTCGGGCAGAACAATAATTTTCACGACATCACGGACATTGTAGCACTTGTTTAAATTGGATAGTTCTGACCAGTAGATGTTTGCAGTTTTGGGCTCAATGTATCCGTATTTTAAAGTTTTATAAGGTATGTCCTTTTCCGGGAAATAACCGTCGCTGCCGACAAACCTGTAGAGAGCGTTTTTGGGAAGATTTAAACTCTTTGCGATATCCATCAAAGTGGCGTTTTCATCGAGTGTGTCGAGATCAACGGTGTACTGGAGCGTATCAATCTGTACTGTGATCTTTTTCGCCCAACCGATTGAAAGGATTGCTAAAAATATAAGCAATTTTCTCATGGTCTCACCTCCAGTCCTTTGATTTCGCTCCATATTTTGATTGTAACAGGCACAATTGGTTGGATCAATTTCAGGATAGCTCTGGCGTACTGTTGTATTTCCCACTGGGCGTGTGGATGAATTCTCAGTTCAATGAAGTGTAGCAGATTGTGCAGATCAACGGTTGCATAGAATTGAGTGTACATTGCCTGAGGCAGGACTGCCCTGGCAAGTTCGCGAGCCACTCCTGCTTTCAAAAGTTCTTTGTACTGTTTGATAGCCATCTTGCAGCTTTCAATATACGCTTCCTCAGTTCCAGTTTTCTCACCTCGATAAACATTGAAACATGTCTCTTCTGCTGGTTCCTCAACTGATGCCTGTTTGTTTGATGTCGATTGCCGCCTGAACATGGATGGTACATAAAATTCTTCTTTAACTTCAGTGTATCTGGAGCTTATTTCATTGTAGCTCCAGGTTCTGTGCCTGTGCCACTGGCTACGGACAAAAAGAGGACATTTTACATGAAACTGAAACTGCACATGTTCGAAAGGTGATGTATGCCTGTTTTTCAGCAGGTATCGGATAAGTTTTTCATCTCTTTCGTCCATTTTTTCGATCCTTTTCCCGAAACTCACTCGTGCTGCGTTGACGATAGTTGTGTCGTCCCCCATGTGATCAATCAACGCTACGAACCCTTTGTCCAAAACAGGAATTGCTCCAGGTGGCATATCGAGCTCTCTCATGTTTATCTCTCCATTTTTATTTCCTCAAACGCTGCGAGCAAACCGTACAGGTTGAGGTCTGGATTATAATGAAAATTTTCCAACTTTTCCTCAAAGAATTTTCCCCCACCACCAGTCAGGTATTTCTCAAAATTCCTTCCTGTCTCAACTTCGATATTTTTTACTATATGCAGAACTGTTCCTATAACTCCGTAAAGAATTCCTACCTTCAAACACTCTTCAGTGGATTTTCCCAAAAAACTGTCAGGCCATGTATCAAGTTTAATCCTCTTCAGTTTTGATGTTTTCATGGAGAGGGCATCAAGGATTGTCTGTGGAGACGCATGAATTGCCCCCCCAAGAAATGTACCGTCTCCAAGTATTGCATCCACCGTTAAAGCTGTCCCAATGTCCACGACAATGGCAGCCCTTTTTACGAAGGATTTGACAAAGTAAGCATGGGATATTCTATCTGCGCCAAGTTGTGCGGGATTTCTGTATTGAATTTTTATCCTGGCATTTGTATGGGACAATTTTATAACTCGATCTGTCAATTTGAGGAGCTTTTTTCGCAGCATTTCCTCTTTTTCCGGCACCACAGATGAGAAAATAGCTCCCTCTGCTGGCCCGTGAAACTCGATCTCTCCTGCCTTTTCAACATCGAAAACTTCCTTTCGTTTCAGCACACCATTCTCAAAATATCCAATTTTTATCGCTGAATTTCCGAGATCAACAGTTATTATCATGGCTCTCTAAAATCAAATATCTCGTAGATGTTGTATTTTTCGCCATTAACTTGCAGATTTAGGGACGAATCGATATTTTCAACCACACCTTCGACTTTCCTTTTCCTGTATGTAAATGAAACCTTTTTCCCGATTACACTCACAAAGTTCAACCACCTCTGGTATCTGGATTCACGGTCAATTAATAAATTTTTAAAGTTATCAAGGAAGTCGTAAAGTATCTCATCACGATCGTAGGTCATGCCGGTTTCAATGAACATGGAGGTTGCGAGATGGGATATATCTTCAGGAAAATTTTTCTGATTCACATTGATTCCAATGCCGATGATCAAAAAATCCTGCTTTCTCTCTCCGAGGATGCCCGAGATTTTTTTCCTGACAATGTACACATCATTCGGTAATTTAATACGAGGATTGAGGCCATAACCGAGAAGGGTCTCAGCCACCGGGAGGGAGGAATAAACGATAAGATGCGAGTCTTCTGTTATTCCGCGTGACTTCATGGCAATGGAGAAGTAGAGTCCACCTGCCTGCGAATGCCATGAATGACCGGCTCTGCCTCGCCCCTTTCTCTGTTCGTCAGCTACGACCACAACCATGGGAAGTTTTGTCTTTTTGATCAATTCATAGGCTACATCATTTGTGGAGTCCACAACCTGAAATTTGAAAATTTTAAACTCTTCAAATGTTATCATGAGTTTTCTCGTATTCTGTTACGAGGAAGCTGAAGTTTTTGACAGTGAGTATCCCTCCGATAAATGCGCTGAGGTAATAGGTAAAGAATCGCCAGATAGCCGTGAAAATTCCTATCAGATGTTTTGGACAAATACTTGAGAAGACAAAAGCTCCGCCAAGTTCCATGACACCTGAGGCACCGGGTGTCGGGCTGTAAATAAAAAGTATCTGCGTGAGTATGTGCAATGTTATGGCTTTTAATACGGGCACTTTGACTCCAATACCGTAAAAGATTGCGGGTACCATCAAAAGATGGAGCGACACTGAGATCACAGTCAAAAAAGCGATCAGACTCAGCATCCGCCATCTGCGTAGATTCAGCAGTGTCCCAAACGACTCGTTAAAAAGTTCAAGTTCATGCAAAAACCAGTTTATCAATCTGTACTTACGCCATTTTACGACAAATATGGGCCATCTTGCAAGGATGAATATCAGAATCGTTATAACGACGACAGCTGGAATCACAAATTTCAGGGGCCTGTAAGCCCAGGCTATACCGAGACTATAGACGAGAAACGGCGCAAGAAGAACGAGAAACAGAAAGTTTGTCATCCCCTTTAGTGTGATCGCGGCAGAAGACTCCCCTGGACTTACACCTTTTTTTGAAAGTAAGTACATCTGAAAAGCAAATCCGCCACCCTGAAACGGAGTGGACGCGGAAAAAAAGAAACCCACGAGGAAGACTTCGAGTACATAGACAAGTGGTAGATCTTTGCCTGTCATACCTTTTATGATCATTTTGAACTTGTAAGAATCAACGACGAGGCTGACCACATACAAAAAAATTGTCAAAAGGAGATATTCAACCCTGAATGATCTTAGACTTCTGAGTGTCTCCTCTGAAAATGTAAAGGCAAAAATGACAAAGACTGCACCTACCCATAGAACGATGCCCACAAATATTCCCTTCTTGAGTCTTGCAAGGAGGTTGTTTTGACTCTTCATGTGAATTCAGAATATAAAACCAAAGGTGACATTTCTCAAGATGGCTACATGAGGATGCCAAAAAGTATCTTTCCAGTTCATTTTACTTTGTTTGGAATTTTCTTTATTCTCTCCTCCTACCGAAAGATTTACCATCTTCCTTTCTGCAAAATGGGAGAAATTGCGTAACTCTCCCGCCATGAGTGAGGGAATCATATACGACCCCCTTCCGTTATACGGAAGGGAATTACATGCCATCTCCTCGTCCACTTGTGGGAGAAATTCTCATACCGTCCTCCTCTGCGCACAGCCGGATGGAATCACTTATCACCTCCTCCCTCTTGCGGATGAATCCACCACTCACCACCCTCATTCCCAGGCTAAAGGGATCATATGCCCCCCTCCTCTCAAGTCATGCGGTGGGTTCATCTCAAACCTCCCTTTCTACCCAGCGGTTAGCTCCACCATTACCCTCACTTCCCGCTTGCGGGAGACTCACCAATCTCCCCTCCCGCTTGCGGGAGGGGATTAAGGGGAGGGTAGCAAAAGTCCCACCAGCTTTCCCCTGTCGAACTTGTTCTTTCTGCCCCCTCCTTACTCCTCCCCTGCGATGCGGGGGAGGGGATTGAGTGGAAATCCTCCCCCAAAGCCTTTTTCGAACAGCCCGGGTAGCTACATGAAGGTGTTTGAAAGGATTTTGCTGAATCAATCAATTACCCTTATACCCTGCAGAAAACTTGCCCTTTATTTCATCCTGCTTTATAAAAATTCTACATCCAGTTTTCCTTCAAGCTTGCAAGAAGAGAATAGGAAAAATGACCCTCTCCGATCCCTCTGCGCCTCGAATATCGGGGGAGCTGATATTAAAATTTCCATGAGAAGAGGTCCGCCTGATTTTTACACCTCGAAGAGGAGCGGAGATAATTTGATCGGTTTCAAATCTTTCAATCTGCTAAAAGACTTGCATTCTCTCTATCCTTGAATCTGTCTCTTGGATTTTTTCATCTGATTGAGGACAGTTTTTCCTCCGAAGATAAGAATGCCATAC
>CAZNDM010000028.1:0-8029 GCA_964571845.1 uncultured bacterium
GCATTTTTCGATGAAATAGGCAATCTTGAATTCAGGTATCAGAAAAAATTTCTCATTTTCCTCGAAGAAAGGAAATTCAGAAGACTGGGTGGAACCAGATGGATTAAGCTCGATTCAGGCCTCATTTTCGCTACAAACAAAAACCTTGAAGAGATGGTCAAAAAGGGGAATTTCAGGAAAGATCTTTATTTCCGGCTTTCAACCTGCTCCATCTGGATACCCCCTCTCAGGGAAAGAATGGAGTACTTCGACGAAATTCTCAAAAATATCGTAAAAAACCTGAAATTAAATAGCATCAGGTTTACGCCAGCCGCCAAGAGATATCTTAAAGCCTACAGCTGGCCCGGCAACATCCGGGAACTCCAGAACTATCTCATCTACTGGTCGTCTGAGGGGGTCAAAACCGTTGATGTAGAAAACCTGCCTGCCAAAATAACAGATCAGTCCCCGGACTTTGATTACAAAAAAGCGGTTTATTCATTCAAAAAAGAATTTATAACAAAAGTCCTCAAAATTTCAGGGTGGAACATCAATGAAGCGGCAAAAAGGATGAGACTCTCCCGACAACATCTCTACAGATTGATTAAAGAGTTAAACATAAAACTGCACAAAGAAATAGACTAAAAATACTCAGGAGGAGAGTATTTGCTTATTCCCAATTTGTTATGTGGCCGGAGGCTATTCTTGCAAAATTCAACGATTTCTAATGAACTCACCTTTGTTCAGGAACACCGGATATCACATTTTATGAGTTTATCAAATGAACTGCTCTACATACACAACTTTTGTGTTTTTAACCTCAGGTGTGAGGCTGTTCGAAAAAATTGCTTTGAAGGAAACAGGAATGCAATTCTCAATGTCCTCCCCCACGCCTCTTTGAGGCGTGGGGGAGGATCACCTTTCAATCTCCTCCCCCGCGAAGCGGGGGAGGATTAAGGAGGGGGCGGAAAGAGCGGATTTGACAGAGGAGAGCAGGTGGAGTTTTATTGCCCTCCCCTTAATCCCCTCCCGCAATGCGGGAGGGGAGGTTGTGGGTGGATCTTCTCGCAAGCAGGAGGGAGAGATAAAGATGGTTTTTCCGCAAAGTGGAAGGGGAAATGAACACTGGTAAAATATTTATCGGACACCCTCCCCCAGGTGTTGCCCCTGACAGGGAAAAGAGAGTTGTGCAACACCTGAAGATGGTAACCGAAATCAATCCAAACCTGAAGGTCGGTATTGCCCCTGACAGGGAAAAGAGAGTTGTGCAACTCTACAAATGAGCCGAAAATAAGAGATGTTTGAGCAGATAGATCTCTTTAACTACATAATAATTCACCCGGAATTTTACATTCCTGTTGATTTTATAAGCTGTGAAGGGGGGTTTAAGAGAGTTTTAAAAATCCCCGAAAACTGGTACATGGATGACCAGGGGATATGGACCTTTGTGTATCATCCTGCAAATGACTTCCCTGAACAGGGATGGAAGATACATATTTCAGCCACGCTGGAGAATGCACATGAGATATTAAATCTTGCATCTGATATCCTTTTCCGAAACAGTGTAAATTTCAAATTTGCCTGCAACGAGTTTATATTGACGCTTCTAAACTCCAAAAACTGGTCAAGGGGTGGCAGTGGCAAGTTTATAACCATCTATCCCCCGGAAAATAAATTCAAACCTTTATTAGAGGAGCTTTACGAGGCTCTCAAAGATTTTAAAGGCCCTTACATTCTGTCAGATATGCGGTTTAGAGACGCAAAAGTTCTGTACTATCGGTACGGGGCATTCCAGCCAATGGAACAACTTTCATTACAGGGTTATAAAATTCCTGTAATTAAAGACCCGGAAGGCAAATTTGTTCAGGACGAGCGTCCACCTTTTTACAGTCCACCTCAATGGGTAAAAGACCCCTTTGGTATCACCCCTCAGATTCACGAAACAATCCTTTTAAATAACCGTTATAAAGTGCTCGAATCCCTCTCCTTCTCAAACTCTGGAGGTGTGTATAAAGCACTGGACACAATCAATAATCAGGAAGTCATCATAAAAGAGGCAAGACCCTATGTAAGCGTAGAAGAGAACCTTACGGCAGTGGATATACTAAGAAAGGAATACGAAATTTTAAGATTAATTGAGGATCTCGAAATTGCTCCAAAACCTCTAAATTTTTTCAAAGACTGGGAACACTATTTCCTCGTCGAAGAATATCTCAATGGCGTGGATCTGAGGGAATTTGTTGTAATTAACACCCCTATTCTCAGATATTCGCCGACAAGAGAAGATTTTAGAGAATATTTCACAAAATTCAAAAAAATATTTCTAAATCTAACTGATGCGATTTCCAAACTACACTCACGTGGGGTAATTTTCAGAGATCTATCTCATAACAACATTTTGATAGGAGAAGACCTCTCTGTGAAATTAATTGACTTTGAAACCGCATACCGCTTGGGTGAAGATAAATGGATTCATATTTTCACACCAGGATTTGCATCCATTAACCAGCTCGAAAGTGGAAAACCGGCCTTCTCAGATGATATTCACTCAATAGCTGAAAATATGGCTGCCGCACTTTTCCCTATAAATCCGCTTTTCTATTTAGAACCTTCAGCGAGAAAAAGATTTTTGAACGATCTTTTAAAGGACATGAATTTTCCACAAAAAGTTTATACCATAATTGAATCGTCTTTGAACGGAAAAAAGATTAAAGATGCGGTAGAGTTAAAGAATCATATAAAAAATCTTCGATTTTCAAAAAGGAAGAAGCCGAAAACACTCTCAAAAAACGATATCCAGAAGATCATTAACGGGATTCATCAATATTTAATTTCTGTTATGGATCCCAATAATAGCCCTATTTTCCCGGTGTTTGCCGAAGCCTATGCTACAAATCTTCTCAACATTGCCTATGGAGTTGGTGGTATCTTAATCGCCCTCAATTACTCCGGACGGGATATACCTTATGAGGCAAAAGAATGGTTCAGAAACCAGAGAATGTCCAAAGAAGATATACCACCCGGACTATTCATAGGACTTGCAGGTATAGCAAGAGCTTTGTTGGATATAGGCGAGGTAGATAAAGCGGTTGAAGTCCTCAATATGAGTTATGATCATCCCCTCTCGAGAGAAAATCCCGACTTATTTTATGGGACATCGGGAATTGGTATCACTCTTCTCAAGTTTTATAAAGAGATTGGAGACGAGTCATTCTTTGATCGTGCACTTGAACTGGAGAAGGAGATTTTCAAAAAGTTACAGAAAGAAAATGGAAAATTCTTTTTTGTCAATTCGGATAATGACATTCATTACGGATACGCACATGGGTCCTCTGGTGTAGCGTTATTTTACCTGAAAATTTACGAGACGACCGGGGATGTGAAATTCCTTGAGACTGCAAAGAAACTGATACTCTTTGATCTTAACAAATCTGTTTCACTCGATAATGATGTAATCTCCTGGAATCCTTCAAAGAACAATGTCCAAACGACTCTTCCCTATGTGAAATATGGGACATCTGGTATCCTCGGAGTGCTTTTCAGAATTTTAAAATACACGGAGATTGACTTCCCAGGTATGGAACGGGCCTTGAATGATGTGAGAAGAAAGTATGCCCTCTATCCTGGCCAGTTATCAGGTCTTTCTGGATTGGGAGAAACACTAATTGATGCCATTGAACTACTGGGCAGAAAAGATTTAGAGCCACAACTATCAGAACTTATTAAAGGCGTTTCCCTTTTTCAAATAAAGAGGAACAAAGGTATTACATTCCCATCCGAGGGTTTATTTAGAATAAGTTGCGATTATGGAACAGGATGTGCCGGGGTTATGGTCTTTCTACATAGATCCTTACATAAAGGCAAGAGGCTTTTCTTCGATGATTAGCACAGTTTTTAAAATAATTAGACCTTTTAGGAAAAAATTTATTCTTCTTACAGGCTATTCCCTGATTCTCAATATCTTTACTTTTTCAAATCCCGTTATTTTGAAATTCGTTTTTGATGAAGGCGTAATGAAGAAAAACTTATCGTTATTTTTAATACTTGTCTCATCATTTGTAGGTATTTCTATCCTCTGGAGGGTGTTAAACTTCCACTATTCACTTGCACTGGAAAAGTTTAAAATGGACGCATCAAGATTCTGGATAAGGAAAACCATGGATTCTTTTCTGAATTTCCCGTATCAGGAGGTATTATCACACGACGCAGGATACTTCCTTTCACGCATTTACGATGAACCCGACATGCTTGCAAACGAACTAATAGGAAGTGCTATAGATTTTGTAAATCTGATTCTTGGACTCATAATTGCATTCGCACTACTTGTGTATTTTTCTTTTTATGCAACACTTATCCTCTTACTGGTTGTTCCTTTCACTTACTGGTTATCCTCAAGATACTCTGAGAAAATAAAAGTATTTACCAAAAAAGAGAGGGAACGCGAGGCAGAATTTCGTGAAACAACCACAAATATCATAGAATCATTTAGAATGATAAAAACTTTTGACATGACAAATTTTGCCTTAGAAAGATTTGTAAAAAAGCTCAAGGATTTTATAAATGCGTACCTGAAAAACTTCAGACTTGCAACATTATACGAAACTTTAAGTTCAATTTTTATGTCCATTTCAGAATTGAGCGTCATCATCGTGAGCGGTTACTTAATTATCCTGGGAAAGATGACATTTGGTAGTTTTATGGGTTTTATGAATACATTCTGGGGATTTCTCGGTGCTGTTGAAAGGCTCCTGAGCCTTATTCCCACTTTTTCATCAGGTGCGGCTATCTATGATAGAATCTCAGAATTTGTTGATAGGCAGGGCTTCCTGTCTGTTAAAACGGGTGATTCTCTTATTCTTAAAAATATAAGTTTTGGTTACAAGGACTCAAAGGTGCTGAAAAACTTCTCCATAGTAATAAAAAACGGTGAGAAAGTGTTGCTCACAGGGGAGAATGGCTCCGGTAAAACAACCCTCGCCTGCATCATGGCAGGATTGTTAAAGCCCGAAGGTGATACGATTCTGTTCAGTAAAGTGTCTTTTATGCCTGAAAAATTTTTAAATTTAAAATTGCAAGAATATAGATCCATTGATGAAAGGTACATTTTCGATGAACTGATTGAGAAATTCAATCTCAAGGATCTGGTTGACAGATATCCAGATGAACTGTCCGCTGGTCAGAAAAAGAAATTTGCCATTTTACTAACTTTGATAAGAGACGCAGCATTATACATATTTGACGAACCACTTGCAAATATTGATGATTTAAGTAAAAATTTAGTCATGGATTTAATATTTGAATATACAAAAGACAAAAGCGTTGTTGTAATAAGCCACAATTTCAGGGAATTAAGCAGAAAGTTTGATAAAATCATAAATTTAAGGAGGTGGTAATATGTGGCAGGTTTTGAGCCTTCAACTTATGGGCGCAAAAGAAAAGGATAAAAGCAAGGGGAAGAGCACAATGAGCTACTCATTTTGTTCACTCCTGAGCCTCGGCTGTGACACTGGGAAAAAGCGCAGCAGCAAGAAAAAAATATCCTGGAAAAGTTCTTTAAGTATAAAGTGTGGGTGATCAAAAATAATGGGGTATATCTTAACAGTTGTGCTGTCGCTTACGGGGGTTAAAGGAAAGGTTGTTGATAAGAATTCAGGTAATCCCATTGAATTTGCAGTGGTGATCCTATTTGACACCCAGGGAAAACAGGTGGACGGAACATATACGGATAGCAGTGGTTTGTTTTTTATCCAGAAGGTAAAACCGGGTAAATATTATTTAATTGCGGATTTTGTCGGATACAAAAAATCCCGCACAGATACATTTACCCTGACAGGCGGAATACTGGACATCGGAGTGATATACCTTTCTCCCTCTTATGTAAAAACCTCGCCAGTTGTTGCAAAGGCAAAGGCGCCTCATGTTAGAAGGGAGATAGATAGAACTATTGTAACGCCATCGAGGGATGTTATTTCCTCAGGTGGAAATGCCAGTGATGTATTAAAGAATGTGCCAGGCGTTACTGTGAGTCCGACGGGGGAGATTATGATCAAAAATAGCACAAACTACCTTGTATTGATAAACAATAAACCCACAATGCTACCCCCGGATCAGGCTCTCAAACAGATACCTGCAAGCCAGATCCAGAAGATAGAAATAATAACAAACCCATCAGCGGAATACGATCCTGAAAGTAATGCGATCATAAACATAGTTCTTAAAAAAGCACAATTTAAATTTGGCAAAAGCCTATCAGCCACTCTGGGAACTTTCAGCAATTACGGCACATCTCTCACATGGGGTGCAAGTAAAAGTAAATGGAACTACTATGTAGTCGGAAGTTATTTCAAATACACGCAGCCGATCGTCTATTCCATAGAAATGGTCAGCGGTGACGATACCCTCAGATTAAATCAAACTGATTTTTCGATCTCAGATGTACCGGCAAACCTGCGGCTGGGACTGATCTTCTCTTCAGGAGAAAGAACCTCCATGAATTTCGAAACTGAGATAGGGTTGTATGAATTGCTTTATGACGGAGACTTTCGCTACTCCGGTACCAATGGAAACTATTTCAATCCTATTCATGGTTACTGGAAATCTTCTTTTTACTCCTTCTCTTTTGATCTTAACAAAAAGTTCTCAAATGGGGAGCTCAACTCCACTCTTTACTATGGTTCCCTCTCAGCGGAGAAGAATAATGAGACTCCAAGAATAGTGGACGGTGATACGGTTGGTGGTATTAAGTCAAGTGGTGATGGCACAAGAGAAAAATTCAGGCTCGACATTACATATCAGAGAAAAATCTCCTCACTATCACTTAAAACTGGATATCGTTATTCTCTAAAGGAATTTGAATCAACTACAAAAACAGATTTTTATAGTGACTCCAGTTACACAAATCCCCTGAAAAGTCACAGATACATACATGCAGTCTATGCAAAGATCAACGGGTCACATGGAAAATTCACCTATGGAGCGGGTCTGAGGATCGAGTATATGGATAGAAAGGTGAATGAGGTAAAGATTAGGAGAACAGACTTTTTCCCATCGCTCTTCTTCTCAACAAACATAACTGAGCTCTCGAATTTAAATTTGAGTTACTCAAGAAGGATCAGAAGGCCTTCACCGTACAATATAAATCCTGTCTCTTTCTGGGAAACAGCCAACGAGTTGCACATTGGTAATCCATCCTTGAGACCTGAATATGACGACTCATACGAAGCTTCCTTCGATATTCCACTCTCGCAGAAATTTTTTCTCTCCGCCTCAGCCTACTACACTTACGCGAAAGATTATTTTAACAAAACCGAAAGGATTGAAAATGGCATAATAATCAAAAGAGAGGTTAATTTTCCGTACTGGAAAGATTACGGGGTCAATTTGACACTGGAATGGGCAATTACAAAAATGTTGAAGTTCACACTTTCACCTGATCTGAGCTGGTACGAATTCAAAAAGCTGGAAAATCTGGAAAAGGGGATCTATTACAGGTTCAATGTTGGATTTTCAGGACTTGTCATACCAGTGGGATTTATCCAGCTCCGTTTAATCTACATTGGGCCATATACCGAGTCCTTTGGAGACTTTGATCCCACTTTTACCGCGGCTTTCGGGTACATGATCAGAATCAAAAGTCTCTCTCTTGTGTTTTCATTTAACGATATTTTTCATACATTGAAAACAACGATAAAAAACCGCACGGGTGACGATTATTCGAGAAAAGAAGTGAGTTTGAGGTATCCATCCCTCTCACTTTCCATAAAATTCGAGCCTCAAAAAGTAAAACAGGGGAAAAAGTTTAAAGAGGAGTTTGAAGATATAAAGAGTATGTGATAAATATAGAATAGTCGGATATGCTGAATGCGCTGCAGAGAGGCATAACAGTACATCTTAAAGTTTAAAAACGGGGATGGTACACACTGTTGTGTACCCCCCGTTTTTTAAAATATATCTATCCATTTGAAGTACTTTAGCACAAATAACTCATATTACATTTATGATCCACGCTCCAATCTCCTCGCCAGTGTAACAGAGGATATCTTAAATACCA
>CAZNDM010000029.1:0-14102 GCA_964571845.1 uncultured bacterium
AGGGGAGCTGGGAGTGGATCCTCCCACTCCGTGGGAGGGGAGTTTGTAGGTAACCCCTCCCGCATTGCGGGAGGGGGGCTGGGAGTGGACCTTCTCACTCTCCGGGAGGGAAATCGTAGGTGCCCCCACGCCGCAAGGCGGCGTGGGGGCACGAAGATCGAAAATCCACCAAAAATTTAGCGAAATTACTTCCCTATGCAAAACTCTTCAAAGATCCGATCGAGAACCCGTTCAGGTATATCCCCAATTCCGAGTATCTCATCCAGCCTGAAAATAGCTTCCCTTATGTGAAACGAAACGATGTCAAGGGGGTAACCCTCCTTTTTCACCCTCAGTGCCTCAGCAAGATCACTTCTGGCACTTAGAAGTAAACCCTTCTCCCTCTCCGTTATGTTCATCTCCCCGGACACTGAAAAGTTTTCCTCAAGCAATTCCGTTATCCTATCCACCAGACGATCCACACCTTCACCGGTCAGGGACGAAACAGGACACACATAGGGATTCCCCGTGGCGGTTTTAAGTTCTTCCAGATCGACTTTCAATCCCCGGTCAATCTTGTTAACAACAAGGATTTTTATCGGAACCTGAATCTTTTTGAAAAATGCAATATCCTCACCTTCAAGCTCTTCTGACCCGTCAATCACAAAGATAACGAGATCTGCTTTTTGCAGAGATTCTTTAGCAAGGTTGATCCCGATCAATTCCACCTTTTCGCTGGTTTCTCGCAAACCAGCAGTATCCATGAGCCTAACGGGGAATCCATTCAATAGTATCTGCTCTGATATTACATCCCGGGTTGTCCCAGGAATGTCAGTTACAATTGCCCGCTCTTCATTCAAAATTTTATTGAACAGTGTGGATTTACCAACATTTGGCCGTCCCGCGATAACCACCCTGATACCGTCAAAAAGTTTTTGCACCTTTTCTCCTCTTTCTACGAGATCGTCAATTGTTGACATGACCTTATGGACATTTTCTTCAAGCAATTTTTCGTCAAGAGGCGGCACATCTTCTTCAAAATCCACCCGCGCTTCAACTTCTTTTAGAAGGTCAAGCAGCTGATTCTTCAAAGTATCAAATTTCGAAGACAGCTCACCGTCGAGTCTCCTCCTCGCAATCTTTAAAGCCCTTCTGGATGTCGCCTCAATAACCTCTTTTACGCCAACTGCCTGCACCAGGTCCAATCTTCCGTTTAAAAAAGCCCTCTCTGTAAACTCACCGGGCTGCGCAAGTCTTGCCCCGTTTTTTAAAAGGATCTCAAGAATTAACCCCGGAATAATGAGTCCGCCGTGTGAACTTATTTCAACTATGTCCTCGCCCGTGTAGGTATGAGGCGCTCTCATAACAGTTACGAGCACATCGTCTATGGTTTCACCTGTTTCAGGATCTACTACTTTTCCGTAAACAACACGGTGAGATTCGACTTCGTGGAGACTCTTTTTGCCGGTAAAAATCCTGTCAGCTATTTCGATAGCTCTATCACCAGAGATACGAATAACCGCAATTCCACCTATACCTCGTGGTGTTGAAATTGCTGCAATGGTTTCCATAGGTGAGAAAGATACTACCATCTTTCAGCAACTGCAAGTCCGGATATGGAACGGATTGAATATTTTCCCAGTCTGTTCTGAGATGTGAGGAAGGTATTCGCAAAACATTCGAAGAGGAATTTTCATACTTCTTTAAAGCAAAGGATGGCAAAATGAAACTGCAATGACGGGTAAAACACCTGCACAAAAAATCCATATTCATAATTTCGTTTTAAGAGGGGAAATTGGATTAAAAAACTTCTTGTAGCCATATGTTCTGGCTGGATACACCAATTCCCGAATAAGGTAGCCGGCAATGGAAGGTTTTAATATTTAAGATCGGGGTTCTGCTAAATGTATGGGGGGCACGGAAGTTCTTTGATAAGGTTGCAGGGAAGGATTGAATTTTTGATAAATAAGAAAAGGGGGGCGCGCCGCTGCGCGGCGCGCCCCCCTATTTAACCTGAAAAAACTTTTACCTCGCTATCACCAGTTTCTTCGTCGCTGCTACACGGCCATTCACCTTAATCGTGTAGAAATAAACTCCTGCAGGGAGCACGGCACCCGTCTCAGACCTTCCATTCCACTCCACTGTGTAGGTTCCAGCCTCGTACCTTCCGTTTGCAAGGACCTTCACCCTTCTACCTGTAAGATCAAAGACGGCAAGTTCCACATCTCCCGCTCTCCTGAGAGCGAACTTGATGGAAGTATGACCGTTGAACGGATTGGGCATATTCTGGAAGAGCTTCACCTCGGGTCTGCCCACAATCTTCCATTCCTCTGAGACACCAACTCCGGAGAACTCGAGAACCTTGAGGAATCCTGTCTGAATTGTGAATGTGTCAGGAGGTCTGTGACCAACATAGGTACCAAAGAGAATCTCTTTTGCACCATCACCATCAAGATCGTTGCCAATTGCAAAGGTGGGACCAGGATAGAAGTTACAAACAACCGTGTCCTCCACAGTAGCACCTGATGTGTCTGTATATGTGTAAATTATTGTGTCGGATGGGAAGTCACTGAAGATATTGTAAAGTGCGTAGCTGGCTGTGTCGCCAAAGTCTCCACCTGTGTACTCAAGGTCATAAATATTCTTGTCAAGATCGGAGAAAACGATGTCTCCATTGTCAGAGCCCGGACCATGGTCAGGATCTCCAGCCTTCAAACCGTAGATTCTGAAGAGACTCAGTGTATCTCCGGTTGAGTCAACATAGGTCCACTCTGGCATGTAATGGTTGAATGTATCAACATCATTACCGGCGACCTCCCAGATGTGGATTCTGCCTCTGAGAAGTGCGCCATAGACGAGCTCTACTTTGCCATCACCGTTGAGATCATAGGCACCGAAGCCCTTTCCGTATGGATACCTGTCCTGAGGATCAAATCCCTCACCATGGAATTTGAGGACATAGTGATCCGGACCATCGGATTCAAAGACCTGGATTCCAACACTGTTCCATATTGTGATCACGCCTTCAGGATTGCCGTCGTTGTCCATGTCAAATGGACCGAGACCGGAGACCGTGCTTCCGCCAAAGCCCAAATCTGTGCGTTTGAACACCGTCTCAACCACTGTTGAATAGAAACCGGTGCTGAACTCACCATCAACGGAGAAGATGTAAGCATTGTCAAATGGTGTGCTTCCATTGTTTACCCAGAGGACCTCGTCTTTTCCATCGTTGTCGAAGTCACCAACTGCAATATCTTCACTTCTGTACCTGTCAGGATAGATAACCTGACCGGATGTATCCACATAGGTGGCGAAGTCATTGATCTGAGCAACGAGATCATAGGTGTTGCTTCCAACGACTCCGTTCCACTCAAATACCCAGACACCCACATGGGAGGAGAGTGTGTCACCGGAACCACCTGTTACAGCAAGAATGATCTCTCCTTTACCGTTTCCATCGAGATCACCGACCTGGACAGATCTCACATTGGAGTAGTATCCAATGTCAGGAGCGTCGAATTCCCAGACCTGAGAGAGTGTGTTGTCACCTGTAACCTCGTAAACAATAACTCTACCATGATGAGCGTCATCAACTGTACGATAGTCTGTAATGATGATCTCCTTCAGTCCATCCTGGTCAAGATCACTACCGACGATCATTGCTCTCTGATACTCGTTGTACACACTATCAGCGAAAAGGGCATCATTGGGAAGATCCTCTGATACAAGCTGATAAACATTATCACCATCGCCAGCGACCAGTGAGCCTGCAAGAAGCAGGGCTACAACTACACCTAAGAACTTCTTCATACTTATACCTCCTTTTTTAATTTTTATTATATTTCTCAAAAACCTAACTGTAAAGCTCTAAAAGCTCAGTTCAACTGAGACAAACTTCACATTGTCCAGTCTGCCAAAATCCGTTAGAGAAAAATCCACGGAGAAATTAAGCGGTGATCCGGGTTTTCTATACCTTATACCGCCACCAAAAGTCAAGCCACCTTCGGCGTCTCTCATAAATGTGTGGGAATGCCCGGCCCGGATAAAAGCCATATCTCTGAACGACAATTCCCCTCCAATGTTTAAATATTCAGTATTGTCGTTCGGATGGACTGCGTCAGCAGCAAGAAGGAGTTTGAAATCCCTGTTTTCAAAAGGCACAATGGAAACACCAACGAGGAATCTCATCGGGAGATCATAGGAGTCAGTTCTCAAATCGGCAATTATGTTGGGCTGAGAATTTGGATCCCTGTTGGGGTCAGGGTAGTATATGAATCTTGTGTCTTCACCAATGAGTCTCATCTTGCTTCCGAAGTTCTGGAAATTCATACCTATTGTAAACTTATGGAATTCCGTTCTGTACTTCAATCCAATGTCAACGGCAATGGCTGAGGCGGACATGAGCTTTAGCTTTTCGTAAACATACTTTGTGTTGAATCCGAAGGAGAATTTGTCTGTAAACATTTTGCCGTAGCTTAGAGTTATGGCAATACCGGAGTACTTGAAATACTCACCTGTGCCTTCAGGGTTTGTTTCCGTCGTAACTTCCATGTTGTCAGTGCCAATATAGGAAAGGGCACCACCGATGACACCTCTTTTAGGAATAGGTGCGGCAAATGCGAGGTAGTTGTACTGAATTCCCGCAATCCACTTGGAATTGGTGAAAAAGTAGGAATAAGAGGGGGTTTCGGCAAGACCTGCAGGATTCCAGTAAGTGGCAAGGGCACCTGTGGCGACAGAGACAAACGCCTCACCCATACCCACAGGTCTTGCACCGGGCCCGATCTTCAAAAACTGGGCCGCCTTTGTTCCCGTATTGCTCACTGTCTGACTAAAGCCCAATCCCGTTAAAATCAAAAGGATAAAAAGTCTTCTCATTTTCACGCCTCCTTACTTAATTATGGCAAATTTCCCAACATGTTCACCAATTATTCTGCCATTCATCTTCGCTTCCACATGATAGATATAGACTCCGTATGCGATTTCCTGACTGTCCTTATTAAGCAGGTTCCATCTCTGCACCGATGGGGACACATACTCTGGATCACCGGGCACATGGTAAAGGACATCGACCAGCTCACCTGTTATTGTGTAAATTCTAATGGTCGCCTCAGGTGGAAGGTTGATAAAGTGTATCTCCCTTGCGCCCCTGCCTCTTCTTATGGTGGGATCTTTAAGCTCATAAGCTGATGCAAGGATGTACGGATTGGGCACTACCTTGATCTTCGAAAGATTGTCAACAATTGCCTTTTCACTGGATCTACCTGCCTGTGTCCTCACAAATACTGTGTCATACTCTCCAAAAGGTTTGTGGAACCTGATGAACAGGATGTTTCCTGAAGAATTCGGTGTCACCGCCCCCTGTGAGGGACCCCTGAAGACAAACTTCCATGTCCTCATGGTGATATTGCCAAGTGAATCTGTCTCAACTGGATAAACCACATCTCTGCCGTATGGGTTGGCAATAATGCCATCGCGGTCACCGTCCATAAACACAACTTCCTGTCTCACCCTGTGTCTGCCCTGGATTTTCCAGACCCTGAAGTTTACTGGTCCTTTTGTTGAAACACTGTTGTAAAATACAGAGTCAAGGACCACACCGGAATCAGCAAATTCAATTTCATAATCAGCGGGATACCTGACGCCACCTGGTGCAAGAGATACCTCGACCCAGTAATTGGAGTTTCCAGAGATCCAGTAATTTGTATCCGGATCAAGTTCTTCATTTGTAATTGAGACCCTGAATCCGTCAACGATCGGGTTGTCATCCTCTCCATTGATCTTAGGACTATTGGCGATCAAGACAGTATCGCCGCCGTCGATGAGTTTGTGTAGTGACCAGGTGGTTGTTCCACCAGTCGTATCAAAAACAATGTAATAGGTATTGTCAGCCACATCTTCGGGTGTAACAACCATAAAGTCTATTTCACCTGTTCCCACGATGTTCGAATTTGACGAGTCAATTATGACATCTGCAGGAGTATAACCAATGGGAACACCTGTTGGAATTACATGGACAACACTCGGGTTTGCATCAATCGGGTAAACGGAAGAAATTAGAGGTGGTATTTCCAGAGTTGCGTTACCCGGTGTGTAAGCAGTAACTGCATACCAGTAGTGCTTGCCGTCGATCACAGTGGTATCAGTCCAGGAATGTCTCAGCCCAGTATCATCTCCGAGATAGAAATAAGCACCATCAACACCAACCTCAGCAAGACCTGTTATTGAATCGATCTTATCAAACTGTGCAATTGGTCTCCAGTAAATGATCCTTCCAAAGGCGTCTGTAATGGGGGTGCCCCATGTAACGCCTCTATCCTCACTTCTGAATATAGCGTATCCTTCAAATTCGGGGTTAAGCTCGGCAACATTGTCCCAGAAAAGATGAACTTTCCCGCTCTCTGTCCTTGCCCAAACATGAGGCTTTGCAGGAGGTTTGGGGAAGTGATAGTTTCTGTTGAATATCTCCTGCGCCTTGAAGGCGTTCTTATATAGATCCACAGAGTCTTCACCCATTACAAGAGCGATGGAAAATCTCTGTGTCTCACCCTTTCTAAGAGGGAAGTAACCTGAGGAGAACACAAAGACGAGGTCACCCGGACCGGGATCAACCTGATAAACACCGGGCTGCATCATTGACATGATAGCAGAATCAGCGGCTGCAAAAACTCCACCAGATCCATAAACAAAGTCTCTCACACCTGTGAGACCGAGCTGATCCTTCTCATCCGGGTCCATGATCTCAAAATGCGGCTCACCGAGTGTGGGTACACCATCGTTTTCGCCGTAATCACCTGTTCCCGCAATACCATCTCTACCGACATCGTCTTTATTCACATCCCAGTCGTTGTCGTCGTCAATGCCGTTAAACTGGCTCTCATCCACCAGACCGTCATTGTCATTGTCGATGCCATCAGATGCGTTTTCCGGACTTTCGAGGAACTTAAAGCCGAGCCAACCACATCTGTAAGGTCTTCCGTCAGCGCCTCTACCATAACCATCCTGGTCGTAGAAAAACACCATGTTTGCAGTGGTATCAAATCCGTACATGTCATCCTGGAAGTCAGAACCCGGACCACCAATTCTCACATCGACATAGTAGCCGATGACCATGGAATCAATATCTCTTGCCGACTCATTTGTAACCTCGTAAACCCAGACAATAACATCCTCAACCGGCTGTGCAGTCCACTGATAACCTCTGACAGTAACCTTTATTCCCAGTCCGTTCAAACCGTTGCCTGGATCATACTCAGGATTTCCATAAGGATTACCAGGCATAAACTCAACATTTGCCGTATCCCTGGCAGCGAAATAGCTTTCCTGATCAGCGACGATAATTTCTGAAATTGAATCAGGGTAAGGAGTTCCATCGGGCTGCCATGGAATGAAGTTGAACTGACCTGCCCATTTTCCAGAGAGATCCCTGAAAGTATCTCCAAGAATCCCAACATAAGGGGGCCATACTTCGGGCCAGAGTGTGTCTTTGTCAGAAAATGCTATGCTCTGCTTTTCCGGGTTGAAGTAACCACCTATCGGTTCAAAATCTTCATCTCCACCGTCCTGAATAGGGTCATCGACAATACTGATCCACACACTGTCCTGTCTATTAGGGTCATAGGCTTTTACCTTGGCGCCAAAGAGTGGGCCCATCTCGTAAATGTATTCATGGCCAGATCCTGCGGGCCATTCAAGTCTGGGCCAGGGATTTACACGATCCGGACCCCCGATAACGGTGGTGTTAAAAAACTTCAATCTGATTTTATTTCCGTCGTGAATCCCTGATCTTCTGTCTGCATGACCTTTTAGATCAGCACCTTTACCGATCTGTGCAGGTGTCAACTTGACATTCGGGGGTAGATATTTCTGATAAGGCACACCTGCGTAAATGATCCCTGTTACAATTATTGCAAATAAAAGCCTCTTCATAATCAAACTCTCCTCCTTTTAAAAGTTGACGGAAATCCCAATTTTTACCAATCTTGGCGGACTGAAATAATAGGGTCTGATGTAGTAACCGGGGTCTGCCGTGGGCCTTGTCTGGTGGGTGTATGTGGCTCTTCCTGTGTCGGTGTAAACGATCACTTCATTCTTGGTATCAAGCAGATTGTAAACCTTGATTGAAAATGTGTAGTTGATATTTCTGTATTTCATGTACTTTGCGGCACTGAGGTCGAAGTTGTATGTAGGGGGCTTTCTACCAGAATTTTCTCCGCCTCTGAGCGCCTCACCGGTTGTATCCGTGGGTGTGTACGGCAATCCACTTCCATAGGTCCCCGTGAGTGAAACTGTCCATTGATTGGGCTGAGACATTGTTAATGTGAAATTGATCTTGTGTCTCTCATCCCAATCCAGGGGAACCATGTATTTGGGAGGTTCATACCCGTGTCTGAGATCAGCAAACAGGTCTCTCGGTCTTGAGTTTGAACCCTCTGCAATCTGATAGGTGTAGTCAATCTCACCTGAGAACATGCCCAGATTGCGGAATTTTAGATAAAAAGATATACCTCTGATATTTGCGTAATCCCTGTTTGTATAGACCATGTAATGATCACCTGAAACATAGGTGGGAACGAGCTTTGTTGCGAGAAGATCTCTAACGTCCTTGTAATAACCTATCACTTCGAGTCCGAAGTTTTCACTCAGTGCCTGCTTGAATCCAACTTCATAAGCAACTGTCCTCTGCGGCTTCAGATCAGCATTTCCGAGGATGGTCCTGTTTGTAAGCAACCTTCCTCCTGATTTTGCCCACTCAAAGTCGGAGTTCCTGTAAAGATAGTAATAAGGCGGAATCTGGAAAAAGTGGCCATACGAGAAATGGAATATACCTGAAGCTGAAATAGGGAATGCGATCCCTATTCTGGGTGATATCTGGTACTTGGGATCAACATCTCTGTACCCGGGGAAAGGACCTCTCGTGGAATCCCAGATCATTGGTGATGGCGCGGAATCGTCAACCCAGACCTGCCATTTAGGATCGTACCAGTCAAACCTGATACCTGCATTGACCACCATGTCCTTGAATTCCATCTTATCCTGTATGTAAGCTGAAAACTCGATCGGGTGGTGCAGGTATTCGTCAATGTCTGAAATCGTATCCCTGATGGGCAGTGCAGGCGGTTCCACCTCGGGATTTGTTACTGCAAGTGAAAGCCTGTAAAGGTCGTACTTTGTAAACATCACACCTGTCTTGATCATGTGAATGGGAGTTACCTGACTGGTTATATCAAATCTCGCAAAATAGCTCTTTGTGTACCTCTTAAACCAGCTTAAAGAAACACCTCCTCTTCTAAACTGGTGTGCTGAAACAAAATAGCCCCAGTAAGGATACTTGTAACCGAGAGAGTAGTAAGAATCATAGACAAACTGCCTGAACTGTGACCAGTAGTAGCTCAGTTTAACCGAATAGAATGTCTTGGGACTCAAAACATGGTTAACGGAAAGGATGCTCTGCCAGGCTTCTTTAAGATTGTGAGGAGTTGCCAGAGGTTCCCATTTTAATGAATGTATGTAACTCTTATAGTGCAGATATGTGTAAAGGTTTGTGAGTGAAATCTTTACGGAATTTGTGGGTCTTGCTGTAATTTTCAGGTTCAGGAGGTTCTCAGTCTGAGGATTCATCGCCACATAGGAGCCGTCGCCGTGACCATGGATTACGGTGTCATAACGGGTATCCGTTGGTAAGTAATAATTTATTCCATAAAGCCACCCATCTGTCTTGTAATACCTTCCGCCAAAGAAGTAAGTGATCTTCTTTTTGAACGGCAGAGGACCAGAAATGTTCCATCTGACATCCTTGTCGTTTGTAAGATCAAACTGATCAATGTTTTCAAATATATCTGTATGATTACTTAACCTGTCTCCGACATATGCGCTGATCGAGCCTTTAAATTTGCTTGAACCTTCATCCGTGACGATATTGACCACTCCTGACATCGCATTTCCGTACTCGGCATTGAATGTACCTGCCACGAGATCCATCTGCTTGATTATGTTTGTTGGCACATATACGGCAAGTCCATTAAGGTATGGATCAACGATTGGAATCCCGTCAATGAGATACGCAACCTCACCAGACCTTCCACCTCTCACATGGATGTCGCCACTTGGACCTGTTGTAACTCCCGCTTTCATGGAAATAACGCCGGTTACCGTCTCAACGGGGATCTTTTTGAGGTCTTCTTTGTCCGTTGTGATCAAGCTTGCTGTAACATCTTTTTTGACTATCTCCCTTTTAGCTTTGACTATTACCGGCTTTGCTTTAATAACTGTCTGCTTCAATCTGAAGTTAACTTCTGTGGTCTGGTCTGCTCTAACAATAACGCTTTCTTCAATTACCGGGGTGTATCCAATAAGAGAGGCTTTGACACTGTAAACGCCGGGTGGGATATTGATAATAAAGTAAAAGCCATTTACATCCGTTGCAGCACCCATGGATGTTCCGAGAATTACAACATTTACGCCGGGCAGGGGCTCACCTGTCTCCGCGTCAACAACGGTTCCTGCAATTTTCCCCGTCTCTCCTGCAAAAATTACCCCTGCAAATAGTAGCGCCAGAAAAAGCTTTTTCATAAAAATTCCTCCTTTTATTCTCATTGAAGGGTATCAACAACTGTGTCCACTGCTTCTATTCTGATCATGGATGTGTCCATCTCGAGGATCCCGAAATTGAAGGTCTGTCCGGACTGGAGATCCACTGAATCCGTCGAGAATGAAGTGTAAAAACAGGAATCTGTTGTGGTGTGCACGATCGTCGTTTCAACAACCACACCACCTGATGAGTCTATGCTGTGATAAAGGGTTTCAACACTTGTGAGAACATAGATGCCTATTTCAACTGTATCCACGCCAGCTCCGGTGGATTCGACAACACTCCTGAAGGTCTGACCCTTTCTCAAATCAAGCCTGTAGGTTCTCGGAAAGGCTCTCAGTGTGAAGTAACCGTTGCTGTCTGTATAGGTTGATGTATGAGGTGGAAAGGTTGCCACCTTTACACTGTCAATTGGGTGACCGAGTGTATCCACTACTCTACCCTTAAAATACCCTTCCTGTGGGTCCTCTATCTTGTCCTTACATCCTGTAACATAAATCAGACTTCCGAAGATAAAAAGCGTTAAAAATAACCTTCTCATAAACACCTCCTTTTAGTTTTCAATACAGGAATTTGTGAAAATCACCTCTTTACGAATGACAATTTTTTCAAAGATCCATCAGGGTTTTCAACTGTTAAATGGTAAATCCCGGCAGGGAAATTTTTCAAGCTTATAGAAATCTCCCTTTTTCCTGAGATCCTGAGCTCTTTCAGTCTCCTTCCAGCGACATCATAAATGCTGACCTTTGACGAAGACTGTGGGACAATGACATGCAGAACATCCCTGACAGGATTTGGATACAACCTTACACCTGTTAAAGGATTTACTGGATTTTCTTGCAAATTCACCTCAATTCCAAAGAAGTTGAGAACCCTGAACATTACGATTTTTCTTTTGTAGGAATCGAGGATCGATTCAAAAGGGAATCCGAGATAAACGATTTTTCCCGGTGTGGTGCCGTTTCCAAAGGTTCCCTCGTACTGGATACCGGCAGACCATCCGGTCCCACCTACATACTCCATTGTAGAAACAGAGCCACCATATGGTCCAACTCCATCAGGATAGTCCACATCATAATGCCATCTCCCGTCATCGAAAGACAAATTACCAATACCATCGAATATTCCGCCTGTAACAGGCTCCGCGACATAGGATCCGGCGTCGTCACCGAGATATTCGGCTTTCAGATAGTTGTGATAAAAAATGTGGTCAGTTGTATCGCCCTGCGCCCACAGATCCCAGCCAATTTCTGAACCGGTTACAAAGAGTTTTCCTCCACTTTCAAGATAACTCTCAACAGCAGCCTGCTCAGCAGGGGAAAACGAAAGCGTGGATGTACCCTCTTCTCCAAGGATCCAGTCAACGGCGTCGTAATCCGAGAGGGTTACAGATCCATCTTCTATCCGTTCGTTCGAGGCTGAATTAAACCTGGCACCGATCTGGATCATTGCATTCCCGTGCTCACGGATAAAATCAAATGTATTGTTTGTCCCGTTAACCCTGTCAAATCCATTAACGATCAAAACATTGTTGGGTGAATTGGCTGAGACTGCGCCCAGTACTTCAGAAAAGGATGAAACACCGAATGGATTACCGGCTCTCACTTTGTAATATTTAACTGATCCAGCTGGAACCTGCATGTGGTTGTAAGAGGGTCCGCTTACTGTCGAAAGAAGCGAAAAATTGGTACCATCGTCGCTAACCCAGACTTCATAGTAGGTGGCATTTGAATCAGGGTACCATTCCACTGTTATCTTTTGAGGACCTGTCAATCTAACCATCAATCCCTGAGGCCTTCCCGGTGGAGTACCTTCTGAAAAATGTCTGGCAAGTTCGTCCCACAGCTCAGGTCTTGTCCCGTCATAGGTGAGCGCCCACATCCCGGTTCCCTGTATGTTTGAACTTATCACAAGGTCCCATTTAAGACCCAGACTCGAATCGTTATCAAACCATGTCTGGTACCAGCCATCACCCTCAACATAGTATCGATACCATGGAGTCTGAGAGTAATCGTCCCAGAGGAGTCCATAAGAATTTGCTTCCATTATTGCCTGCTGGTAAAACACAGCCCTGCCTCTACCTCGTGTCGCAGAACCCGGATTTTCTGTATATGTGGGCCATTTGTAGCCGTAATAAGGCACTCCAAGAATGATCTTATCAGGTCTTCCACCGGAATTTGAAACATAGTAATTGACCGTCCTCGTAATGTTATAAGTGTAGCCTGTCAAAGGAGATACGGGTCCGGCAGTGCCACTTCCACTCCAGAAGTAATCATAACCCATGATAAAAAGTCCCTCTGTATTCGCTGCAAGCGTTGCCACATCAAATCTTTCGTTCCAGTTTACAGCTGTAACGCAAATGGTCAGCTCCTTCCCGTAGGACTGTAATGTGTCATGCAACATAGTTACAAATGTATTTAGCGCCTCTCTGTCCGAAGAATAGGGAACTTCGAGATCGAGATTTGCACCCTCAACATTACCGGCAAGTACCTGGTTTTTTATAGTATTTATCGCATTGGCTCTCGCCGATGGATTGGTTAGAATGTTATGGATGTTGTCTGAATTGAAAACAATGATAACGAGGTGAACATGAACGCCATGGGCGTGTGCAGAATCAATAACAGCTGCCCAGTTTGAAACCCAGCCGTGGTAGTTCGTAACATTACCGTTTCCATCAAGCTCAATTCCAAAAGCTGCAAGATGGCTGATCAAATCCCAGTGTATAAGTGTGTAACTACCAAGCTGCCAGTACGGGAGGAAACCGTAAACTGTCCTGTATAGATCCCTGGTTCTTGGCTGGAGACTGATTGCCGGTCTCCTGTCTCCCACATCGGGAAGCTTGTAATTTTTGTACTGTTCATACTGAATTTTGTGAATTGATGGGGGTGGAGTGAACATAAAACTGAGGGCGAGAAGGATTGCACCTGACATAATTTTCTCCTTTTTGGTTGTCTATGTTAATGAAACAACCTCAAATAATCAATTACCTGCCTAAGGGGGTTCGAAAAAATCCCTTTGACGTAAACATAATTTTTTAACTCTCCAAGAGTGTTCGGTAGTGTAGGGAAGGACACGCACTCCCCAGAATACATCAGCACTGTGCGGGGGACACTGATTAATCTCCTCCCCCACAAGACGAATGTCTTGTGGGGGAGGACTTGCATTCAAACTCCTCCCACGCTCCGTGGATAGACCATCTTTAAATCCCTCCCCCGCAGCGTTGAAGTGATGTGGGAAGATACACAACCCCTCCTTAAAAACTCGAAGAGGTTCGGGGGAGAATTAAGGAAGGGCAGGAAAGTAGATTTGAGTGGAGGAGCTGGTAGTGCTTTTGCTACCCTCCCCTTTATCCCCTCCCGCATTGCGGGAGGGGAAGTGGAGGGTAAACCTCCCGCAAGGTGGGAGGGAGGATGGTGAGCGACCCCCGCAGGCGGAAGGGGAGGTTATTGGTGACACCCCACAAGTGAGAGGGGAAATTGTGGATGAATATCCGCACGCAGAATGGAAAGTGGGGTTAAACTC
Organism: uncultured bacterium; assembly: GCA_964571845.1. Lineage (GTDB taxonomy): Bacteria > Hydrothermota > Hydrothermia > B15-G9 > WFZT01 > WFZT01. Next base: position 14,093 of record CAZNDM010000029.1, read on the forward strand.
TCGCTCTCAG
>CAZNDM010000030.1:0-26183 GCA_964571845.1 uncultured bacterium
TGCGGGAGATTCCACCACCCAAACTCCCCTCCTATTTACGAGAGAGGACAAAGGGGAGGGAAATAAAATCCCTACCCGTTTTCCCCTGTCAGATCTGTTTTTTCTCCTTTATCTTCTCCCACACCGCTTGCGGCATGGAGAGTTGCTTTCTCCTCATACAAATTTGGAAAGACTACCTACCTCCTCCCACGAATATGAGAAACTGCCAAAAATCCCTACCTTTGTGCCGGAGAAATCACACACACCTTATCTCCCACGAAGTGAAAGGAGAACGAAAGCAATTCCTGCTTTCCTCTGTCAAATCAGTTCTTTTCCTCCATAATCCTTCCCTACAGGACATCCGTCTTGTGAGGAAGGTCTCTACATAGTGCGGACAAATCCTGAGGTAGGAGGTGGGTGAGTGTTTCTCTTACGGAAGTAAATGCACTGGAGAGGAAGTCAAAAAATCATAACTCCCTTTTACCCCAAATGAATTTTTTCGAATGCCCTCCCTTATATGGAAGATCGCTCGGAAAATTCTTACTGGAAAGAAGAATGTAATTTTTTCTCATCACTGTGTTTGGCATTATGATGGATAATGGTGTGCCCTCCCATCAGTTCCTTCCCATACAGCGCGAGGGGAGGTTGTAGGTGGGTAGGTACCTTTACCAATCAGGTGATAGGATGTGATCACTTAGTGCAATAAATTAGGGATTTGCCATAATGAGATTGAAAGGACGAATGGTGGACTTTTTACTCAAATTAAGACAGTGTGAAAGGAGGTTAAAATGGTCCCATTGTTTATGTTTTTAATGTTTTACAATCCCTCAAAGCCACTCGCTCTTTACAGCGTGGACGGAATGGTAGTTAAAGGTGCAAAGGATACAGTTGTTACCAATTTTCTGAACATAAGGATCAATAGTGTGGTTACGAATATTCAGAATGAGGAGCAGATAATTATCAATCCACAGGATTCTATGAACATGGTTGCAGTGTGGAGAGACTTTCGGCTGGGTTACAGGCAGGTCGGTTTTGGATACACTTTTGATGGTGGTAATACCTGGCATGATACTCTCTTTGCCGGTACACCGTATTCATGGGATAGTGATCCCGGAATAACGGTTGATGACTCCGGATATTTTTATGCAGTTGTTCTGTCATTGCCGTCTAATGGATCCACATCCGGGATATTTGTGTTTAAGTCAACTAACGGGGGTATGAGCTGGGAGGGTCCCTATACAGTTATTGATGCTCATACAACAGCGTTTGAGGACAAAGAGTTAATTGCGGCGGATAATGTTTACAACTCCCCCTATAGGGGAAACCTGTATGTTGCATGGACGAGATTCTGGGATTATGTGAATGGAGGGATTAACTTTTCTCGGTCCGTGGATCGGGGGCTTAATTGGTCGTCACCCATAAGATTAAGCAGTATGACAACGGGAGTGCAATGGCCAGTTGTAACAGTTGGTGATTCAGGAGTTGTTTATGTGGGATGGTTGAACTACTCGGGAGGCAGGTTAGAACTTGTCAAATCTTACGATGGTGGTGAGACCTTCACATTACCATCGATGATTACACCGGCAAGAGGCGGATGGTTTGAAATCAACCCTTCACTACTTGTTATTTCATATCCAGCCCTTGCAACTGATGTGAGTCCAGTAAGCAGGTATAGGGGTAACCTTTATGTGGTTTATGTTGATTCCACGGACAGCAGCGGGATGGATGTATTTTTTAGAAAATCCATTGATCAGGGGGAGAGCTGGACCGATCCTGTGAGGTTGAACGACGATCCCGAGGGTACGGGAACAGATCAGTTTCATCCCTGGATAGATGTTGACCAGAACGGTGTGATTACCGTGATTTTTTACGATCGAAGAAACGATCCTGATAACCTGCTGATGGATATCTACATAACTCAATCTTATGATGGAGGAGAGACATGGACACCCAATGTGAGGGTTACATCGGTTTCGAGCAATCCAGCTGCCTTGAAATCTGGTTTGATTGGGGAGTATATCGGCCTTGACACCTGGAATGGAAGACCTTTTATGGTATGGACTGATACACGCGAGGGGTCGCAGGATGTATATTTTGGAAAGGATACAACTTTCACGCTTGTAGGTGAATCAGACAATTTATGCGGCTCGCTATTGAAGAGTTCAATTGTTAAGAATGTCGTGGAGTTAAGTTTTTTACCACAATTCCCGGTTATGGTATTCAGAAGTGACGGCAGACTCGTCATGATATCGAGGAAAAGGGTAATAGATTTCAGTGGATATCCTTCAGGTTTTTACATTTTGAGGGCGGGGAAGAGGATCGAGAAGTTTTTAAAGCTAAAATAGACTATTTTTTAAAATTCCTTGAATGTTCATAGAATACGGATTTATTCTAAAGCTATGAGCTATTTGAAGGGCAAGGTAATAGTGATTGATCCGGGTCATGGTGGAGAAGCCACAGGGGCGATTGGCCCTACGGGTTTGATGGAAAAGGATGTGAATCTTCAGGTTGCCTTCCATCTCAGGGACATGTTGAAGAATAGCGGTGCTACGGTAATCCTGACAAGAGACGGAGACTATGATATACCACTTGATGAGCGAGTAAAGATTGCCGTTGAAAATAAGGCTGATATTTTTATATCAATCCATCATAATGCCAATTCGGCTGGAGATAGGAGCATAAACAGGACAGAGATATACTGTAAGTATGAATTTGGATCGCCATCCTTTGATTTTGCATATATTTTGATGAGAAAGTTCCATGAAAAATTTGGTTTACAGGTTATTCCTCCCCTACCTGCCATGTACAGGGTGTTAAAAAACCCCACACCTGTTTCCATTCTCGGTGAGGCATCTTACATAATCAATCCAGAAGAGGAAGAGAGGTTGAAGAGAGACGATTACAGAAGGCTGGAGGCATCTGTATATTATGAAGCGCTCATTGAATATGCGGAGAGGGGATTCCCCTATGTAGAGAAACTCGACATTGAGAAGAACAGTGTTGTTCGCGGGGTATTAAAGAGCGATTATACGATAGATCTTGATACAATTGAGTTGATGCTGGACAACCAGCCCCTTGAGTATGATGTTTCACGTGAAACGGGTGTGCTCGTTGCTGCTCTTCCAGAAAATATCTCAAACGGAGAGCACAGGTTGACGCTTAGTTTTAGAAACATAAAAGGAAATATTTCACCCAGAGCAGAAAAAAAGTTCACCATAAGGAGACCGGTATCCTCTTTTTCAATAACCACATATCCTGAGAAAACAGATGGTCTTGCTCTTGTTACATTTACTTTTTTTGATGCACTCGGTGTACCTGTCGCAGAAGGTACGAGGGTTTATGTAAAATTAAAGGAGGGGCAGATCCTCCACGAAGAAAAGTTTGTAGGGAAAGATGGCAGGCTAAGGGCTGTCGTGGATCTGAAACATCCAGAGATATACATCTATTCTGACAATTTTGAAGGAAGGGGAATGGTAATCCTATCCCGGAAGGATGAGATTGTCGTTACACGTGTGGTTAATGAGCTCACAGGAGAGCCTGTTGAAGGTGTTCGTGCCGAGTTTAAAGATGGGCAGGTAGAGTATTCGAACTTTGGAGGCTTTATTTTTCTCAAGAAGGATAGGTTGAGGAAGCTTCCTATGCGACTTTCAAAAGAGGGATACTACGAGAGGAAAATTCAGAGTTTCAGAGAAGAAGTGAAGATAAAGCCAAAATTTGGCGGGGTGTTGCTGAATAAAAAAATAGTGATAGACCCACAGTACGGCGGATTTGAAAAGGGTTTGGTCAAAAAACCTTACCACGAATCCCTGATAAATTTGAAGTTTGCTTATGATTTGAAAAAGATGTTAGAACACGGCGGAGCAGAGGTATTGCTAACGCGTTATGACGATGAAACAACGGTGAACGAGGTAGAAAGGGTGAAATTTATCATGGAAGAGAATCCTGACCTTTTGATAACTGTTGCTCACCACAATCCGTATCTCGTTGATGATGGAGGTGCGTTCCATTATTATCGCGACTTTAAGAGCAAGGAGCTGGCTGAACTCGCTGTCCGGTATCTCAAAGAAGTTCTTGATCTTGAAAAGGTGAAACTTGCCGATTGGTCCTCCTACCTCATGATACATCCCAAGCCTCCAAGGATCTATGTGATTCCCAAAAACATGAAAAAATTTGAAATTAAAAATCTTACAAGTCTGAAAGCAGAGGCACTCGCTGTTTTCCTCGCAGTCCTTGAGTTTTTTGGATTTAAAAAATTTAAAATCAGGAAGGGTATAGCAGAAAAGGACGGGCAGATTCTCGTTGACCATCCCGTCTCTTCAATTACAGGGATAAGAACATTTACTGATGAAAATGGCAGGTATGTCATAGCCCTGTTTGAAGGGGAAAAGAATCCTTTTGAAAATGGGTGAACTTCTTTTCTGTGTAAGTCTTTTCCTTGTTAAGGGGGTGGGACCCGCGCGGTTTCGTATGCTAATTGATGAATTTGGCTCCCCTGAAAATGTTTTTACTGCTGATCCAAAGAAGTTGAGAAGATTTTTACCTGAAAAAACTGTTCGGGAGCTGAAGCAGTTTGATCACAAAATTTCTGAAAAAATCATCAAGAAGACGGACCTGATTGGAGCAAAGATAATCTGCCTCAATTTTCCCGAGTATCCCGAGAAATTAAAGCCTTTTAGCTACTCCCCTCCCCTGCTCTGGGTTAAAGGAGATCTTAACTGTCTCAACGGTATTACAATTGGTGTTGTTGGCACAAGGAAACCGAGCCTGTACGGTATAAGGATGACAAAGAAGATAGTTGAGGCACTTGTTGAAGCTGGATTTGTGATCATTTCTGGGGGTGCATACGGAATAGACACCGTAGCACACAGGACAGCCCTTGAATCGGGAGGCAAAACCATTGCCATCCTTGGCTCAGGTCTTGATGTTCCCTATCCGGCGAGAAATAAAAAACTATTTGAGGAAATCTCCCGAAGCGGTGCTGTCATCAGCGAGTATCCACCAGGGACAGGTCCCAACGCAGAGAATTTTCCGAGGAGAAATCGGATAATCAGTGCACTGTCGGACGCATTATTGGTTATGGAAGCTGGGGCAAGTTCAGGTGCACTCCTGACGGCAAGATGGGCTCTTGATCAGGGAAAAGAAATTTTTTCTTTGCCCGGTCCCATTGATTCGGAAAAATCTACGGGCACTAACCGGTTGATCAAAGAAGGTGCCAGAATAATTACTGATGTTGAAGATATTCTTGAAGAATTTGGACTTGGATCAGTGAAAACAAAGTCTGTAAGTTTAAGTCCACAGGAGCAGAGAGTTTATGAAAAACTCAGTAACGAGCCTGTTCATATTGACAGGTTGCTCATTGAGCTCGAGATGGATATCACGGAACTTTTAAGTATTCTTCTCGGTCTTGAGCTTAAGGGTCTTGTGCAGCAGATACCGGGAAAGTATTATGTGAAATTATGAAAAGAGTGGTACTCATCGGTTCCGTCGTAATTGATACCATTAAAACCTACAGCGGGGATGTTTATAGATCTCCTGGTGGCATTACTTACACTCTTGTTGGCCTTGCGAAGTTGTTACCGGATTATGAAATTTTACCTGTTACACATGTTGGAAAAGAAGATCTTGGATTTTTTGAAGACCTGGCAAAGAAATTCCCCAATATTTCACTTCATGGGATCACTGTAGTTGAGAAGTCCAATTACAACGTCCTCGAATATTTAACAAAGGAGGAAAGAGTAGAATTTTTCAGGCAAAACACACCGGGAATTAAGTTTGAGGATGTTTACCCCTTTCTCAAAGCAGAAGCCGTTTATGTAAATTACATCAAGAATGACGATTTTGCATTGCCTCATTTAAGATCTCTATCCAGCTATTTTAGAGAAGGGATTATTTATGTGGATGTGCACAGTTTGATCAGGAAGGTCAAGGATGATGGGAGTTTTGTCCCCTACCCCTATTCTGGCTGGCAATCTCTTGTCCAATACGCTGATTTTATTCAGATGAATCTTGAGGAGGCAAAGTTTTTCACAGGGTTTGATGTTGAAGACAGGAGTCTTTTGAAGAATCTTATTGCTATGATTTTGATAAATGGTCCGCGTGGGGTCAGTATTACTATGGGAAAAGATGGGGTTCTGGCAGGGATGAGAGAAAATACAAACATGCAGATTAGAACCTATGAGGCAGAGAAGGTTGAGACAAAGGACCCGACAGGTTGTGGGGACATTTATGGTGCTGCTGTTCTTTCCGGAGTATTAAAAGGTCTTAACTTTTTCGAGGCAGTTAAACATGCCGTAAAAATAGCTTCAGAGAAGGCGAGGATGACACTTGAAGAATTTATAAATTTCACCATAAACTAAGATTATGAGAAGATTAGCCTGGTTGGTTTCGATGTTTGTTTTCATAACAGCGTGTCAAACAGTGCCGTACACCCATAGAAAATCCCTCGTTTTGATACCGCAATCGCTTGAACTCGAACTCGGCTTGAACACTTACAGGGAAATATTGAAAAAGTCCAGAGTTTCCAGGAACAGAAAATACAACGAGATGTTGAATAGAGTGGGTAGAAGAATTGCGAGAGTAGCTAACAGACCCCAGTACAGATGGGAATTTAAGGTATTGAAAGATGACAGGGTTCTCAATGCATTTTGCCTGCCCGGCGGTAAGATAGCGGTCTATACTGGTTTAATGAAACTTGTTTCAAACGATGCAGAGCTTGCTACTGTTGTCGGTCACGAAGTTGGGCACGCAATAGCACGACACGGCGCTGAGAGAATGTCGCACCTATTGCTTGTTCAGCTTGGTGGTATGGCTCTACAGGAGGCACTCAAAAAGAAGCCGCACAAGACCGTTCAACTTGCAATGATCGCTTATGGTGTTGGTACAACGCTCGGGATTGTACTACCCTACTCCCGATTGCAGGAGTATGAGGCTGATCGGATTGGCTTAATACTGATGGCAAAGGCGGGGTACGACCCTCATGCTGCTTTGAGTTTCTGGCAAAAGATGTATAGAAGATTTAAAGGAAAAGAGCCCCCTGAATTTCTGTCCACCCATCCACTCACTAAACACAGGATAGAAAGGATTAAGAAACTTATCCCGGAGGCTATGAGATATTACCGACGGTAGGTTATTTTTATTTCTGTCTGGCAGGGCATGCTCCAGATCTGAATTTTTCCATGCTTAATTTGAAATTCTCGTAAATTTTGTTGTCATATCCGGTGTGACATTGCGTGCAGAAACCAACTGTTAAGATTTTTTTAATCTCGTCCAGTGTAAAAAATCTCGCAGTTTCTCTTGATGGACGCTGGATAGGTCTGTTTCTGGTGTCTATCAGGCTTTCAAGAGGAATCTTTAAACCAGACCGTTCAGAATCATAGATCGGAATAAATTCGATGGAGTCTCCATTGAAATAAAGGTTACCTGTGCCCAGTCCAACTGTTTTTGGATTGAGGTGGCAATCCTGACATGCTCTGACTGCTCTCCTTGTTGTGTGAGGATCAAAAAAGGACATTGTGAAGTGGTTGCTGGAAGAATCAATTCCACCTTTACTGTTCACTACATACAGATAAACCTGACAACCTGGAGCAGCAGGATACACTTTGCCACCCTTGCCGATCATAAGCTGTGGATGTTCGTATCTGAGATAGCTCCTTCTTTCTTCCCACTTGCCCGCTGTTTTCCTGTAAGTGATTTTGTCAAGTTGTTTAAGATTTTTTTGGTATATATCGTGACAGCCGTAACACTGGGGTATCCATGCTGAATGGCATGCCTGGCACGAAAGATTTTCATGCATTGTGTGATAAGGATTTTCACTCATTTTTACAATGGTTATTTTCTCTCCGTCAATTTTCCTTACCAGTTTGGTCTTTCCATTTATTAGCTGCACATTGTATAGGGGGAAATGGGATCTTCTTGAAATTGCCACTTTATCTCCTGGTCTCAGTTTCAATCCGTTGAGACGCGCAAGAATTAAGGCGGAGTCTTCAGGAGTCACCTCACCAAAAATTGGACTGTGGCAATCTTCACAGGAGATTTCAACCTGCTCTTCAGCATGGGAGTAAGCTTTCCCATCTCCCATCAAGCCAATTGAAGTGTGACAGTCAATACACTGAAGTTTATATTCAAAATGAATATCTGGCAGCAGATTTCGGTAATATCGGTTACCTGAGAGGCGCCTGGTTTTATCAGGCCGACCTTTGCTAAAGGGTGTACCATAACCTTCGGATTCAAATAAGCCTATATACGAAAGCCCCGTTCTTGCGCTTCTGTTGTGGCATTTTGTGCATTTGTCCGATGTGATCTTCACTGTAAATCCGATGTGCCCGGGTTTTTTCTCAATATGACAATCTATGCATCCACCGCCCCTTGTCCCGATTTCACCCGGAAGATCCCCAAGTTTTTTCCAGATATGACAGGTAGAACAGAATTTTCGGAAGTGGGAGATTGCCAGTGTTTGCGTGTATCCGGTCAAGTTGTAAATGGTCATGGTATCGTAAGAAGTCTCGCTTTCACCCCACTGATATCTCAGTGTGTTTATAATTCCCCTGTTTGTTGCCATAAGACTATTTTTTACTCGTTTAACCTGATCTGGGTGGCAGTTTGATTTGCCACATGTGATGGAGATGTAAGGATAGTTTGCCGGATTTTTTACCATGTATTCATGTGCCAGTTTTTTATCTAAAGCATAGGGATTTCCGAGATGACAGGAAGAGCAACCTATTGCTGATATATCATGATTTTTGTCAGGTGACGGAATGTCTTCATGGCAGAGAATGCATCTATCTGGTTTTGATGTTTTTTCAGAAGTTATTTTACGATTGAAGAGGAAAAGTCCCAGAATTAGAGAAAAGATTACGAGGAACTCCAGGGTTTTCCTGAGCATATTTACTTGTTTCTGGGGTGCGTAAGATCGTAAATCTTCTTGATTTTTGGCAGAGTCAGGTTGAGGTAAATCTCTGTGGTGGAAATGTTTTCGTGTCCCAGAAGCTCCTGAATACTCCTGAGATCAGCCCCGTTTGAAAGCATGTGGGTTGCAAAGGAATGTCTCAGGGTGTGAGGATGAATGCCGTAAAGAGCTGAAAGCTTTTTAAATGTATTGTTCACGATTCTCCACACCATGTCTCGTGTGAGTTTTCTGCCCGATTTTGTAACAAACAGATGATCTGATTGGGGATGAAATTTTTCCCTTATCTGCAGGTACTGAAAAATTGCATTAAAAGCTGGAGCACCGAGTGGAACGATTCTTTCTTTGTTTCCTTTACCAAGGACTTTTATCTCCCTCCTTTCGACATTGATGTCCTTAATCTTAATCCCCACAAGTTCTGAAACGCGAATACCTGTCGAATAAAGAGTCTCTATGATTGCCTTGTTCCTGATTTCAAAAGTATTTTCTGGCATCCACGATTCAAGGAGTTTAATAATCTTTTCTTCACTTACCACATCGGGTAGTGGTTTGTCCAGTTTAATATGTAAAATTTTTGTTGCAGGGTTGAATTTAATAAGACCATTTATCATCAGGAAGTTGAAGAACATCCTGATTGCCGAATGTTTGCGTCTAATGGTTCTTCTTGCATATCCTGAGTTAAGGAGCTCCCTGAAGTAATTTTGAAGCATGGGGCGCGTTATTTTTAAAGGATCGTTAATTTTGTATTTCTCACCAATATATTCGAAGAAAGCTACAAGATCCCTCTGATAACTGGAGACGGTGTTTTGAGAGAGGTTTTTTACGGAAGTCAGGTAATTCAGAAAATCCGAGAGTATTTGATCCATTCGTCAAACTCCTTTATGGCTCTTCTAATTATAAATTCTCTGCGGTTCTTTTTCTTAATGTGTGGTGGAATGTTTTTAAATAAACCTATATTTGCATTCATTGGCTGGAAGTGTTTTGGATCCGAATGGGCAATATAGTCGAGGAGTGCACCGATCATGGTATTAATGGGAAAGACAAGAGGTTCTTTGCCCGAGATCAAAAGATACGCATTGATTCCCGCGACAAGGCCACCCATGGCTGCCTCTACATATCCTTCTGTTCCAACAAGTTGGCCAGCAATAAATATTTTGGGTTTATTTTTTACCTGAAGAGTGGGTTTCATCACAGCTGGTGCCTTAATGAAAGTATTTCTGTGAACAGCTCCGTATCTGAGAAATCGTGCGTTCTCAAGGCCCGGTATCATCCTGAATACTCTCCTCTGCTCCGGAATTTTAAGTTGTGTTTGAAATCCGACGAGTGAGTAGGCTGTTCTCTCCTCGTTCTCCGGTCTCAGCTGAACAACCGCAAATGGCTCTTTACCAGTTTTTGGATCCGGTAATCCCGATGCGCGTAAAGGACCATACCTTAGAGTTTCCGGCCCTCTTTTTGCCATCTCTTCGATGGGAAGACATCCCTCAAAATACCGAACTTTCTCTTTCTGCTCAAATTCGTGTCCCATGTAAACCTCAGCATTCACAAGAGCCTCGTAAAATCTATAATATTCTTCTTCCGTCATCGGTGCGTTCAGATAAGAGGAATCATCCCAGCCGTGCCGATCCTTAAAGTACAATCTTTCATAGTTAAGACTTTCAGCATCAACAATCGGAGAGAGTGCATCGTAGAAAGAGAGGTATTCAACTCCAAGGATTTTTTGCAGGTTTTCTGCAAGTTTATCTGATGTTAATGGTCCCGTTGCAACGATTACTACTTCATCCTCTGGAATCTCGGTGACTTCTTCGTGGACAATATGGATATTTTTAAAAGACTTGAGCACATTTGTAATAAAATCAGAGAACTTTTCTCTGTCAACGACGAGGGCTTTTCCGCCTGGGAGTTCGGCGAACTTCGCAGCCTTTATTATGAGGGAATCAAGCTTTTCGAGTTCATGTTTAAGTAAACCGTGAGCGTTGTAGATGTCCTTGGATTTTAAGGAATTACTACAGACAAGTTCTGCGAACTTGTCTGTGCGGTGTGCCGGTGTAAATTTTTTTGGGCGCATTTCATAGAGAACGACTTCGACACCGCGTTTTGCAAGCTGGTATGCGGCTTCAGAACCCGCCAATCCACCTCCAATAACTGTTACTTTCATCCTATCACCTCATTGAAAATTTCTGCCAATTTTTTTGCCTGCTCTCGTCTGTTAAACTTCTTCCTGATACTTTCAGGAACAGGTTTCAGACTCTTTCTTCTCCAATCACCATACATTTTCAATAATGTTTTTTTGATTTCATTCAAATCGGATGCATCAGCAAGGTATGCAAAATCAAAGCTGGATAAAAACTTCCACAGATATGTGCTTTTGGGCGCCACTCCTAATATTGGTCGAGCCGCACCGATGTAGTCAAAAACTTTAGAGACTGAAACATACGGAGATTTCACATCTTTGTCAATAGTTGCTACAAGGACATGATATTCGGGAAGTATTTTTACGATCTCCGTGTGAGGCACAAAATCGTGCCACCTAATGATGTCTTCTGATTTCGTTAACTGAGCGAGATACGGGTCTTTTGATGTATAAAAATGTAGTTCAATGTCCTTGAGACCGAGATCCATCAATGCCCGAACAACCGGCTCGGGATTTGTTATGTAATTAATAGATCCCGCATAGGCCAATTTCAGATTTCCCGTGTCTGGTAGGGGATGGGACTCCGGAAAATCTGCTGGATCAAATCCATGGGGAATGACAACCCCTTTTTTATGTGCAAGCTTTAATCTCCCTTCAAGTATAACTTCATTTATTGCTACAACGACACTGGCGTTGGTTACTGCGAATTTCTCAATTCTTTTTATGAGATTTCTGTGAAGCTCTGTAGGGAAAAAGCTAAAGGGATCTTCATACCAAGCATCACGATAATCCAGGACCACTGGTTTTCTCAAAATTTTACCACTTAGGACCGCAATTATATGTGATGTAAGTGGTGGTGCTGTCGAATAGATCAAATCGAAATTTTCTGTTTTAAATATTTTTAATACAGCAGGTAGCGCATTATAAACCCATAGCGCCTTTGTATCAGGTAGAAGGAATAGACTTTCAAGTTTTACCAATCCCCTTTTTGTTTTTTGCGTCTTACCCACATCTATCCTCGATTTTCCGAATAGAGTAAGAAGCATATCATGATCCAGAGTGAAAGTTCTGTAGATTTTCACACAGGGTGGAATTTCCTCGAGTAAACTTTTGTCCTTCTCAAGGTGGGGTGATCTGGATGTTAAGACTATTGGGCACCAGTCATTTTCCGGCAAATATTTTGCAAACTTGCTGGCTCTAAGTCCACCTGCATATCCGTCAGGTGGAAAGTAATAAGATATGAAAAGAGCCTTTTTCATAGCCTTGAAATCATCATTTTTAGGTTCTCACCGAATGGTCTAAAAGATTTTATCAATCTTTTGTTTATCTCTACACCTTTTGAGACAATGTCCCTATTAGAAACCGCAATTTCTATTTTTGATGCCAGATCTTCAGATGAGCCCACTTGGAAGAGTAAGCCGTTGATTCCATGCTGAATCCACTCCTTATTACCCTGAATATTGGAAACTATGGGGAAACAACCGGTTGCCAATGCTTCAAGTAAGGAAACCGATGTAGTGTCTGAAAGAGAGGCTGATAGATAAAATTCTGCCTCCAACAATAATTTTTTTAATGTTTCATGTGAAACTCTACCTGTAAGCGTCACCGTGTCCTCAAGATCGTTGATTTTTATTAGGTCTTTCACCTTTTTAAACAAAGTTCCGTCACTGGCTATAATTAGCTTCAAATTTTTAAATCCTCTTTCTTTAAGGATTTTAAATGCCCTTATCAGGGTTTCTGGATCCATGTCAGGATCGATCCTCCTGTGCGAAATGAAAGAATTTTTCTTCTTTTTAACATGTTGAATTTTCAAGAAATCATCTCTTGGGCCGTATGGGAAAATTAAGATTTTTTCCACGTCTATCTCATATTCCGAGCTTAAAATCTCCTTTACAAATTTTGCATCTACATGGATCAGATCATACTTTCTCACTATCCCTTTTGTAATTTCCTTATGAATTCTGGATTTGCCAGGTACTATCAGGATATCACTACCCCAGACCGATAGTATCTTTTTTTTATCTTTAATGAATGAACCGATCATCCCGTAGTTAGATATGAAGTGTGAAATTACAATGTCAGGATCTATCTTTTTTGCAAAATTTAAAAAAACGGGTAACATTGAGAAATATCTGAGAAAATTCTTTTTGCCTATCGGCGCTCTAAACACATATTTTTTATAGTTGGTCTTTACGAACAATGGACTTTCAAGTGAAGCTGAAATTACCTCAAAGCCAAGTTTAGACAGAGTGTCACTGTAAAGGTGCGTATGATAGGAACTGAGATCACCAAGAACGAGGATTCGCATAAGTACATTTTTTACTCATAAACATAATAAGTTATAACCACCTTATTTGCCACTTTGTTGGTCGTAAAGGTTCTGATTTTGCTCGCTTTTATCCCCTGTTTAACAAAGAAATTTTTCAGGAGTTCTGCCCTCCTCTTCTGAACTCTATCAATTCTCGCTCCCTTGTAAACGAGGATGTCAAACCTTTCTGCATTCTTTGTGGATTTCAAAAATGTTTTCAAAATCTCCATCCCTTCCTTCGTCAAAGCCGCTTTTCCACTCACAAAAAGCCTTGTAATAGGAAAAACCTTCCTCACAGGCTGGAGCTTTTCCTTGACCTGTGCAGTATCGAGTACTGGTAGTTTACTCGTTTCGTAAATTCTCTTCGACAATAACTGAGTCAGATTTTCGTTCTCCTGCTCGAGATCCTTCACTATTTTCTTCAGTGGGAGGTATTGAAACTTATAAAAATAGGTGAAAACTCCGGCAAGACCAATCCATAAGAAGAGAAGGACAAAGTTGAAAATTCTCATCAGTCTCTTTTGAGCTCCTGGAGCTCCTTTTCAATCCTGGAAAGTTTGGAGCTAATTTTCCAGAGGTACAGAAATAAACCGATCCAGATTATTGCGTATGCTATAAAAAGGTTCTTCATGATTATTCTCCTTTTATGGAGAGCCACCGGGCGGATTTGAACCGCCGACCTGCGGTTTACGAAACCGCTGCTCTGCCGACTGAGCTACGGTGGCATCTATGGGCTTAAAATGATAAATATCCACATTCTTCAGGTCAAGTCTCATTTCGAGAGAATGGGCGAAAAATGAGCTTTTGTTTAAAATGGACTTTTTACCTCTTCTTCAGCGGTGTTTAACAGCACTGGTGGAGAGAGATTCCTAATCCTACACAACTTCGCTTTGTGAAAGTTATGGAGGGGCAGGAAGATCAGATTTGATGTGGAAATAGTAGGTTTATGCCTTTCCCATGGTTGATTATGAGATTATCAAAGAGAACTCTGTAAATAGGCAGTTTGAGGCATCTTTTTCGGTCGGATGAGAAAATGTCATCTTTACTTTCGCAGGTATCTTAAACTCTCTCCGCCACGAATTAAGTTTCGGGGAGATACCATCTTCAACCTCTTCCCATGCAAAAAGGATACCTTTGGGGAAAGGATTGAGGAGAGAATAGGGCGGTGGATTTGGCAGGGAGAAGCGTGAGACTTTTGTTCACTTCTCCTAATTACACTCCCACAGGCAGGGGGAGAAGTTGAATGTAATCTCTCTCATGCAGTAGGAGGCTGAAAAATGATTTTTTTGTCATCAGGAAGGGGAAATAAAAAGAGAGTTTTGGCAAGACGAAAGGAGAAGTGTTTTAATGTCTAAAATATTTTTCAAACATCTTACTCGTATTCGGAGAGTGTTATATTGTTAATTGGCTGTATAACTTTCGATTCATGGAGAGATCCCGGGTGCCTTACCTTAAATTTTATAGGAGGAATACGCTCATCTTACGTGCCTTGCCAAGGGAGATACTTTGAAAATCCGGTCTATGCATGCACGGGAAAGTCGAAAATAAAATTTTTCTCTTCAATGCCATTTTTTGGCAGTCAGGGCTTTTTAAGTCCGAATGTTGTTTTGCTTTTGTTTAAGAAGAATCATCAGGATATGATGAAAAGGAACTTTTCATTCCGGATAAGTAGGGTCCTGCATTTTGCCCTGATGAGCAAATGTAAGGACGGTTCTTTTATTCAGGCTGTATCAAACTTTGAAATTAAGACAATTAATGGGAGTAATCCGAAAAACCATATTTTTAAGTGAAGCTGAAAGATCACTTTATTGGGGTCGCAACAGAGAGCTAAAGGTATTTAGGGTGTGGATAAAACAAGACTTAAAAAGCACATCGAATACATTTCATGGAATTTACTCGAAGGCATTGACTTGCTGGGTTCTGGAGATCTCTTATGCGCATATTTTCAAGGCATGTAATTTGACCTCAGACAGGATGGTGTATCACTCAGGATTTTTGTGGAGTGAATGGAATCATCGGATAAATTATGTGTCAAATGAATTTGTAGTAGATTTTTGATGGGATGAAAGGGGCGCCGCCTTCGGCGGCGCCCCTTTCCATTTTACCTCACAAGAATTACCTTTTTAATGTCAGTAAAGCTATCTACCCTGAGCTTGATGAAGTAAACACCGGGCCTCAAATTCGTTCCCTTTCTCGTATCCCATCTGTAAGAGTAAGAACCAGCAGTCAGGTGCTTGTTAAGAATCTGGGCGACTCTTCTACCTGACACATCGAAAACACTGATTTCCACATGTGCCTTTGTTGGCAGAGAGAATCTGATCGTTCCAGAACTACGGATTATGTTTGGGAATATGCCTGCAAATACAGGTTTACTCAGCTGGGGTTTTATGGGCTCGTTGATTTTAACAGGTGAGACCGTCGTGATCTTTATTGCGAAGGAATCCGATATGGGTGCTGCTGCACGGTGGTAGGAGCCGTTGTAAACATACTGTAACCCATCATTTTCACTGAGGTTCTCAATTCCGATTGTCATTGAGGAGGAATTTGCCACCTTCATGTACTGGAAGAGAATGGGTGAGTCACCAGTTGGTGTGGTATAGTGTGCTGCGTCGTAAACTATTACTTCAAATTTTTCCCTGACAGAGGAGTGTCCGAAGTGTCCCACGGAATCGTATTCAATTACCACATAGTGGTTTAAAGTGTCGATGAAGTAGTAAACGAACCCTGTACCTCCGCCTGATGCGGGTCTCAGATCGTCCCAGAAGGGTGCGATCATCTTGATGCCGTCAGAGTAGGGGAGTGGTTTGTTGGAGAACGGATGTGAGGAGATTGATCCAGGTGCTATGAATCCGTTGGAGCACACAGAGATCATGGTGAATCTTCTGCCATAATAGTAGAAGTTGAACCATGAGGGTAGATTGATGTGTTCGACATCGTCATCGCCGAGGTTCAATCTTACTCCGTTATTTCTGATTTCAATCCAGTTGAACTCAGGTCTTTCGCTGTAATATGTGTCTGTGATGTCATACATGAAGTATCCATAATTATCCGGACCAACAGGATCCTCGGATGTTATCTGACCAATGACCACATTGAACGATAGTGTATCAGAGTAGCCATCTACGGTGTGGACTTCCATGAAAATAGTTGCTGAATGTTCCCTTAGAGTAGAAGGGCTGGCTGATATCAGGATACTGTCAAGGGATGTTGAGACAGAATCAGGCAGTATGTTCTGGAAGTGTAAAGTTTCTGAGGGTATCGTGAGGAAAGTATCCTCCGTAAAGAGGACAGCTTCAGGAGAGTAAGCGATACCGAGCCCCGTGTTTTGTAATTCAAACTTAAAATAGGCGCTCTCTCCGGGATCAAGTCTTCCGTTGGGCTGCGATGCACCTTCATCGTTGACTGTAAAGTCGTGGAATCTGAATACCGGTGTCCCTACGATACAGATAATAGACGAATTCCAGGTATCTCCAGCGTCTGAGGCAACTGTAACAGTAAGCTGAAATGTTGCCCCATTTTCAAAGTTTTCGGGTATGTACACAGGAATGGAAGAGTAAAAAGTACTGTCGCCAGGGGGAAGATCCTGAATATTGTGGGGCATTGTATCGAGTACTGTGACAGAAGAGTCCCCTCTAACGAAGAAAGTTAGGGCAGAGGCTGTGTCCATTCCCCAGTTTTTGAATTTAAACGAAATTTCAATGGTTTCTCCCGGGTTAATTATGCCGTCTCCATTTCCATTACTCTGTCCGAGTGTATCATCATCCACAGTGGATTTGTAGGCTGCCACATAGGGACCACTTGAGATCGGTTGAATACCTGTAACAAATGGTAGAAGGTTGTAGCCGGAGACTGCAAGTTGGATTGAGTCAGGGGTGAGCACTGTGACATTGAGAGAAACCTGTCCGGTGGCGTCGGTTATCCCTTTCACATACAGAGATGTATCCTGCTTGAGTACAACATAGGCACCTTCTACAGGTGAGCCATTTGAGAGAACAGTAACGGTGACCACACTTTGGCCAATAGGTACAGTTGCAGGATATTGAACGGTAAGTTCCTGCGGCATTGCTGTTCGTATGGTTGTGGCAGGCTCACCAATGTAATTAAACTCTTCGAATTCAGTTCTTGTTTTTTCAGAATCCGGAGTCCAGGGATAACCCTGTCCATTTGTTAAAACATATCGGTCATACATCCAGTATTTCCCGTAGGCGAGGATACCACCGGGTTGTGGAATTCTCGTGTTGTATGGATTGACGGAATTGCTGTCTGGATAACCCGGGTGGAAATCAGGAAACAGGGCGTCCCAGAACCCTTTATCGAGCTCATCGTTGTAACCTGAGTAGCTGATCCTTGTAGCACCGATGTAACCTATGGCTCCTTTATCCTCCATTCTGATGAGCTCTTCGCCAACTGTTTCATAACTTCTTGAGGAGTACTCATCTGTTTCACCGTCGAACCAGCCAGATTCGCAGTTGGGAGAGAAGAAAACAGGAGTCATGTAAGTATTTGTTAGCTGTGAAAGTTCGTTAACAGTAAATCTCGGATGCGCCCATCCTTCTGTAGATCCGCCGCCATTTCGTGAAGCACCGTGATCACGGTGATTGACAATAGCTACACCACCATTTATTGCCTGTAGCACTCCACTCGTGGAACCGGGGGGATTACCATCCTCATACTGTCTTATCACTTCATAACCATGAGCGTTGAGATATACATAAGCTGATTCACTCGTAGCGACAAAGTATCTTCCACTTTCATTGTAGGCTGCGAGGAGAATTCTGTTAAACCAGTTGACATCGGTGTATGGATCGGTCTCGTATTTCAGGATTTTTCTAACATAGACACCGAGCTGCTGACTGTTGTCAACGGAAATTCGTCCCACGAATAGATCGGGAAAGGGGATATAGGAATTTGAGTCCATCTCCGCATAATAAATGTCTGTTCCTATAAACTCGTTTGTATATGGATGGCGAAATCTGTAATGTGGAGGAACAAACTCGGCGTCTCCAACAATAGACACAAAGGATGGTGCAGGATTCCAGGAGGTGTATGCGTTCAATATATAGTCTCTGATCTGATCAGCTGTTGGATTGGGACCAAATTCGGATAGGAAAACAACAGCTGTTTTCATTCCGGAGAGTTCTCTCCATTCAACGAGTGGTCTGAGAGAGTCGTAAAGACTGTCCGGGACTATGTATATTATATCTGCGCCCTGAGTTTTTGTACCTGTCTGCGAGGGTGCAGGGATCAGGTTAGAATTGGCAAGGAGTTTTTTAAATACACTGTAGAAATATGGAGAAATCAGGTTTTGATTTGCAATGGGACCGCCACCGATGAATCGGACGCTAATATTTATGTCTTTGTAAATTCTCAGTGTCTTTGTGGATGGGTTGTACTGAACAGGCGCTACGATGACAGATGTGATGTCAACACCTCGAATTGTGTACACAGGAGTGTGGGAAACGAGCTCTGCGGGATACCATGTGTTTTGTGAATAAAATTCTTCATCTTTTGTAAAATTGATTTTTTCATCACCCTGAGGTGTTTCAGGAAGGGGTTCCTGTGCCGGGAAGAGGTCAATTCCATGGATGTCCTCATAATCTTTGGCGTCGAACTGAATCTCTATTTCAGCACCTTTTGGAACAGCTATTTTTATCGGTATGGTTGGAATCTCGGGTAGACCAACATTGGCAGTGAATCCGCCACCCGGTATAGATACTTTTACAAAAGATTCTCCCTCAATGTAAACATCCTGGAGTACGAGTTTGTTCACACTCACATTTAGAGAGACACCCGAAGGGGTTGAGCTTAGTACTTCCACACGATTCTGTCCATTTCCATATACTGTTTCTGGCCCGAAACTCAGATTGGCTGAGAATCCAAGGCCCAGAAACAGAAGCGAGAGCAATAATTTTTTGTACACTGCACTACCTCCCTGTTATTAAAATTTTTCTTACAAAAGTTTGCTCTTCAGCATTGAGAACAACAAAGTAAAGGCCCGGTTTGAAGTTACCGGGTAAAGGTATCTCATGGAAACCTTCAGAGAAAATTTTTGGGGGTATGGAGGAAACGAGTCTTCCAGAAATGTCGTAAATTGAGATCTTGACAGAAGATCTCGCTGGAAGGGAGAGCTGGATTCTGCCGTTTGAGCCTCCGACAAAGATGTTTGATTTGAGGTTGAATGTCAAATTTTTCACAGGTATTTGCTCGGATACACCAACGGGTCGAAAGCCAGATAATCTGATGTCGTCAACATAGAAACCATCACGGGTGACGGATCCATCACTTTCGAAGTGGAAGCGGATGTAAATCGTGTCAGGTATGAAGGATGAAAGATCTATAGTGTTCAAGGTCCAGGAGGAGCTAACACCGGTGTAACTTTTTAGACTCTGCCAGTTGACGCCATCAGTTGAAACTTCGAAGTAAACGAAATCCCAGCCATTTTCGATCTGATAGGTCGTATAGAAAGTAATGGTCGCTGATCTCAGGCCGGAGAGATCAATGGGATGGGTGTACTGGGCATAGGTATTCTGATTGTTGGAGTAATTTCCATTGGGCGAGTCTGTCAGGCTGTGGGCTGGAGAATGATACCTTGTGGAAGTTAGTCCCCATGTTCCCGTTGTTGTCCAGTCCGTAAGTGCCTCTTCGAAATCTTCATAAATCATCACCTGTGGTTCACCCACAGGGATGACAAGTTTGAATGGTTGCTGGAATCCACCGGATGCGTTCACATTTATAGCTAAATCTATTGCCATACCAGATCTTACCTGATTGGACAGGGCTATACGGATTGGTGTTTCACATGAAACATTACCATCTGGAAATGTGCCAATATTCCCCACAGGAACCGTGGATGTAATAACCTGACCGGCAAGTGTGTCAACAGATGCTGTAAGTTCGACATTCTCACCAGCATCAAACGGTGAAAGATTTGTAAGTGATAGATAAACAAGTATAGTGTCTCCCGGATTTATTGATGGGTTCCCGTTCTGATTGATAACAGAGTCAACCGAGAGCTCGAAGTAAAGACCGGCGGCTTTTAAAACAAACATGTTAAGAGGGATGTTCTCATTGATCTGTTCAAGAATCACATTTGTATCTGGCTGCCAGAAGCTTTCTCCTACCTCAACAACAAAAGAGAGAGCACGGGGTTTCTGGATTGTATCACCGTAAAACCAGTCATTTGCCTCTCCGTTAACAGGGTAGAGCAGTTGCGCCGGTCTCCCGTATTCATATCCATTGACTTCGGTCATGCGCTGGGACATTGCTATAAATACATTCTCATCGGGAGTGGGCTGGTTTTCATAACCCCAAGGATATATTACAAGGTTAGAATATGTATGGTAATTTATCACGATTCTTGGTCTTATTGAGTCGGCGAATATACGCATATAATCCGTCTCAGGCTCAGAGAATGGACCTGTTCCACGGTAGGTCTGAGAAGAAGGATTTGGCGATGAACCAATATCATCGTAACCCCACATGTATCCAAAGTTTCTGTTTAAATCAACCCCGTCCTCACTTTCTTCAAATCTACCATTGTGGTTGTTGTCCCTTTTGTTTTTTCTCCACCAGCCGTCTGAGAATTCGTTGTAAACGTATCCATCGGGGTTAACAACAGGTTCGATGTAAAGTTCTCTGTTGTTGATAAGCCATGTTACAGTAGGGTCAGAGCCGTAGTTTCTTACGAGATAGTGAATAAATCCGAAAACAGTTGAAACTCCACCAGGTTCCCTGGCGTGAATCGCTGCATTGAGAAAAACTGCCGGTTCATCCTCGTCAACTTCTGGATTATCTGAAATTCTTATTGCCCACAGTTCTCTTCCTTCAATTGATTGACCTATTGAAAATTTTTCAGAAACGATATCAGGATAAAGGGTGTGTAATCTATCAAGCTCCTGAACTGCTTCACTGTATGTGTAGTAGGGACCAAAATTTCTCTTTATTCCAGGTTCCTGTGCTTCAAGAAGTATAAACGAATAGCCCTCAAGGATGTCGAGATCGTCAACAATCACATCAACAGCAGATTTCTGGGGAATGGTTGCAGCGAGATCCACACCCCGTTCAAGGAGCCTTTTTACATCCTCTACACCCGTTACATCCACTCTGACAAGATATTTTGCGCTCAGAGTGGAGAACATCACCAAAGTAATTAACAACTTCCTCATTAGCTCACTCCTTTCTTTGAGTTTTAACAGAGTATTTTAATGGGGTGGGGTTTTTATTTAAAGTAACCTGGATGGTGGATGATTTTTTCGAGCTTCTGACAGAAGTTATATTGTCATATTATGAAACACAGGGTGCGGTAAACGAAAATTTTAGTAATGACCCAAAATTCCCCTCTTTCTCGCATAATATTCAAATCGAGAAAAAATAAATATCCCAAGGAGGAAGTATGCGAGGAAATTGAGGTAAAGAATTATCAGATCCTGAGTCGGAAGTTTGTAAAATGGAATCCCCTGTGTCATATTGAGCTTTATAAGATGGTTCCCAAGAGAAAGAGGCAGGATTTTGGCAGCCGGATATTTTTCCACCGGAATCATGATAAAAAGAACCATCAAAAACTGTAGAATCTGGAAAAAGGATTGAATCCTCTTGTAAACGAGTGCTATTCCACCGGAAATAAAGCCAATGCCATAAACTCCCCCAATTGTTGGTATGAACAAAATGAGTAGTGTAAGAATGTCGATGTGAAGCCATCTACCTGTTGTAAGCATCATGAGGAACACAACTGGTATTTCGAGCATCGAAGATATGATAAAGTCTGATATGACAATGAAAATGGCAATTGTTTTAAATCCCACGGGAGACATATACAGTTGTTCAAGCGTACCTGTGCTTGATTCACTCATAATTCCCCAGGATAAGCGGGAATATGCAGCAATTGCGAAGGTCCAGAGGAAGAACCCAACTATTATGCTCTCGAGGTTTTTTGAATAATCTGGAGTACCTGTACCTATGGTTCTGTAGCCAATGAAGATTAAGAAAAATATGATGTAAATTGTTATTAACGAGGAGAGAAAATTCATAGGGTATCTCTTTGTCGTTGTCCATTCCTTTTTCAAAACTGAAAGAAAGACTCTTAACACTTTAGTTTCCTCCCTTTACAAGCTCTATGTACACCCTTTCAAAATCTGGCTCCATGGATTTAAGAGAAGTTATAAGCACATTGTGTTTTTTGAGTAGTTCCATGAGGTCATAGAGCTCTACTGGTTGTCTGAATTCCACGATGAAATTTCGCCTGTTAAATGTAACATTCAGGAACTTTTTCTGTAAGATCTCCTTTAACTCCGGTGTAATGTTGTTATCGTGCTCCACTTTGTAAGCTATGGTTTTAAATAGTGCTTTCAAATCAGATATACTGTCATTTGCGATGATTTTCCCATTTTTAAGGATTATAACCCTCTCGCAGACTTCCTCCACCACCTTCATATCATGACTTGAAAGGAGGACTGTTTTGTTTTCCTGGGTTGCAAGTTCTTTAAGTATTTTTCGAAGGTTCAGAGAGGATTCGACATCAAGGCCAAGCGTGGGCTCATCGAGGAATAGCACAGGGGTTTCCCTGATGAATGCAACTGCGACCGCAACCCTTTGCTGAAAGCCCCTTGAAAGGAGTCGAACCTGATCATTCTCTCTCTGCTTCAACTGAAATTTTTCGAGCAGAAAATCTATTCTTTCCTCTGCGCGTTTTCGATCAATCCCCTGTATTCCAGCGAAAAATTCAAGGTTTTCGCGAACAGTTAGACGCCAGTAAACATTTCTGTTTCCTTCAAGGACGGCGGCAATGTATCTGTATATCCACCTATCCGAAGGTCTGACCAGTTTATCATCGATGTAAATTTTCCCATTATCAGGAATTAAGAGGCCAAGGATGCTCTTAATTGTTGTGGTCTTACCTGCACCATTGGGTCCCAGGATACCGACAATCTCACCTTTCGTAATATCAAAAGATATGTTATCAACCGCTCTTATCTCCCTCCCCTTTGTTCTGTATATTTTTGTCAGATTC
Organism: uncultured bacterium; assembly: GCA_964571845.1. Lineage (GTDB taxonomy): Bacteria > Hydrothermota > Hydrothermia > B15-G9 > WFZT01 > WFZT01. The sequence continues at coordinate 23,327 of CAZNDM010000030.1, forward strand.
TCTACCCGAATCATAATAATTGATGTAAACGGTACCCGAATGTGCCGTTATGTTTATTACCGCTGGAGCCCCGCTCCCTGCCAATAGCCTCAGGAATCTGTTCCCTTTCCTCTCTTCAACCCTGATGTCACCCTGGTGCTCCTTTAAATTAAAAATTCCTCTTAGTGAACGGGGCAATCCAATTTTTAGCAATCCAAGTTTATTGGAAACATTCAGAACTTTCAATCTCTTAGTCAGCTGGATATTCGAGTCACCACCTTGATTTGATATGTTCACTATTTTTGAGTCAACGGATAATGAAAGGGTAGAATCCTGACCGGAGAGGTTGAGCACGTCCACCCCCACTTCTCCGTCTATCTCACTGTTCATCACTTTTATCGATAGGGCATTTAACATGGGTATGGATACATCAAAATTCCCTTCGAGTGTTATTTTTTCATTCGATAATTGATAATGACCTTCACCTTTGATTGTCAAAGAATCGGTTTCTGTGCTTTTTATCGAAACCTTACCGCTCTTTATTGTTAATGCGTGCCCCCGATTATTCGCCGGAATACGAACATCAATTTTACCATGCTTTTCGTCACTTTTTGGCTCCTCTTTTACTTGGGCACCGACCAGTTTTATCGGCTTTCTTTTAACTTCGGTACCTTTGATTTTTTTATACGCTTCTTCTACTGATATTTTCTTTTCGGCAAGCTGCTTCAGAATTTCGTGTATATCCATGATTTTACTCCACTGATATTTTTACAATGTCCCCATCTTCGGTCTTTATATCGAGGTACTCACCCACTTCATCACCGACCTGTTCAATAAGTTCTGACAGGTTTACATTGATCTCATCACCAACAGTCATATCGTGGTACTTCTTAGGTATCAGATTTTTTGCAAACTTCAGCAGTTTCAGTGGAATACGAATGTTGATTTCATCACCCTCAGAAAACACATAGATTTTCAGAAATTTCCCCTTTTTCTTTTCCTCGGTTTTCTCTTCGAGAGCTTCGATAAGTTTTGCCCCCTCTTCGGGAGAGAGCTTACCCTCTTCTACCATTTTTAGTATTCTTTTGACTTCCTCTTCATACATTTTATTTACCTCCTTTTAGGAGTTTGATTGCCTCCTCTGCGGTAATTTCACCTGCCTCGAGGAGGTCAAGGATATCCTTTGTTTCAGGCTTCTCAGAAGTCTCATAACCAAGTGCTCCGAGCAGATTGTTTAACTTTTGTCTTGCTGTTGGATGGGATATTCCGAGAACTTTTGCCACGACAGATAAATTTCCCCGGCTTTTTAAAAAAAGCCTGAGAAATTCAAGATTCTCATCGTCGAGATCACAGAATTCGCATGAGGCAAAACTTCCTCTAATAACTGTTCCACAGCTATTACAACGATATTCTGTGATCTTTAATCTTCCACCACAAACCGGACAAGTTGTTAAAGCCTTTTTCATCATGTTTAAAAAATTAAAGGGTTGTTTTCAAAATTTCAAGCCCTAATTTGAAAAATTGAAAAAACTGATTAGAAAATTTGAAAAAACGCGCATTCCGCAAGGTTCTTATCTACTTTGCTCCGTTTAATGTGGGATCGTTTGTTTAAATAAGAATGGCAATCCAGTCGAGAAAAATCACAACGATCAGTCCCGGCAGGAAGTTTCCAGGCTTAAGATCCCTGATGTTTAGAAGTCTCAGCCCAAGTGCTATGATTATTAATCCCCCTACAGATGTAAAATCCTGGATAAATGGTGATTTTGTGAGAAAAATAAAGTGAGAACTGAGAAGTGTTAAACCACCCTGAATCACGAGGACTGCTGGCGCAGAAAATATCACGCCAACCCCCATTGCAGATGCAAGGGCAAGTGAAGATATGCCATCAAGCATTGACTTTGCAAAGAGTAACTCGTGGTTTCCGTTCAAGCCATCCTGGATGCATCCGAGTATCGTCATTGGTCCCACTGTAAAAAGAAGGGTTGATGTTACAAAACCCGTTACAAAATCCTTTTTGTCCTCCGAGGCAAATCTTTTCTTCAACCTGTCCGCAAATTTTTCAAGATATTCTTCAACTCCTACTGCTTCCCCGATTACACCACCAAGTGCAATTGAACCTATGACCACCAGTATATACTTTACATCAAAGGCCATTTTCATCCCGATTAAGATGGTTACGAGACCAATTCCCTCCATCACTTTCCTGTGTATCCTCTCCGGCAGTCTATCCCCGATCACAGTTCCCACTGTACTTCCGATTAAAACGGTTATGGTGTTGACAATCGTGCCAATCATGTGGACTCCGCTATAAGTACACCGAAAATGTCGTATATCAAGTCCTTGTAGCTGAATCCCGTTTTTCTTAATGTCAGGTCTATTATTTCCTTGGCAAGACCCATTGAGATAGTGAATACGAGCGATCTTTTTTCAGACTCAGTATGGAGGTAAGCGAAATTGTACGCGATAAATGACACAGAAAAGTGAAGAGCCTTGTCTTTCGCAAACCACGGGTCTTTTTTTGGGAAAATAGATCCTGAGAGGAGAAATACAATAAGAGCACTAATCGCAAATCTCATTGTAAAATTGGGGTCTCCTGTCTCGAAATACATGATTTAATTCGGTGATATTCTTATTCTCCGCATCCTCAGGATTGAAATTGACAGACAGGGTCTCTTCTTTTTCCTCTGAAGCCTTTGCGAGGACATCTCCACGAGGAGATACGATCTGACTCATCCCCGTGAATTTTAACGATATGCCGTCTCTACTCTCCTTTCCTATTCTGTTAGCAGTAAATGAAAAAACACGATTTTCAAGAGATCTCACTACCATCCCTTTCTGGGCAAGTCCTGGAAGTACGAGATTGGATACATGAAGTAAC
>CAZNDM010000031.1:0-42628 GCA_964571845.1 uncultured bacterium
GATATCAAATTCTTCGCCGTCTCGTCAAGCAAAAATATCCCCGTCTCCTGCTTGAACCTCTTCAACTCGTCCTCTGACTTCTTCAACTCCGCCTCCACCTTCTTCAACTGCTCCTCTATAAACTCCTTCGTCTTTAACGCATCCTCCTTCCCCAAATACAATGTGTAATTCACATACTCCTCCGCCACCGCATTCGCCAACTCAGCCGCCTTCTGTGGAGATGTCGATCTTATTCTGATCACTGCAAGGTCGGTTTTGCCTTTCTGCATTACCTTTATTCTTCTACTAAATCCCTGTGCAACTGCATAAGGATCCCTCACTTTGAATTCAAATGTCCCCTCTGATTTTTCCCAGACTTTTCTGTCAACTTTCATTATTGCAAATCTGATTCCATCAGTACGAAAGACATGTCCAATCTCACCCTTACCTACTGATTCTCCGTCAGGACCATAAACCGTATAATTGGTTTTATCTTCAAAAACAATCTTATAAGTCCCCCTCTCCGGTGTGATTGAAGACCATGTTGAATCAACTTCCACCCCCTGGGGAAACTTTAAATTAAGCCCATACTTTGCAACAACATTCCTCGAAATTGTCTTTGATTTAATTATCTCTATCTGACTCTGAACCGGATCAACAGACCGTGTCCCCGGTGTTATTTCGGGCAGAACAGAAACAGATGTCTCTTTTATAGCCAGTTTAACAAGTGTCGAAGCCTCATATACGGGTGTGGATAAATAGGAAAGAATGGCTGCTGCTGCTACAACTATTATTGTGACAACAAGGATTATGTTTAACCTTCTCAGAATTACATCCAGTATATCCCCGAGACTTACCTCTTCTTCCTGATATCCATTGGTTTTTACCTCATTTTCCATAATCCTGATCCTCCTGACTTACTTCTTGTGGTTAAAATTATCATACATCTATATATGGAGGTCAATTTTTTGATTTCCTTCTTCTGCCTCTTGACCTTCTTCTCTGTTTTGTAACTGGCTTCTGGGGTGCTGTCTGAGTTGTTGCAACTGGAGTTTGTGGCTTTGAAACTGTTATATGTCTGTCCCTGAATCTCCTGGGCAATTTCGGAACTTCGATACGGAATATCTTCATCACCGTTTCGTTTCTAATTCTCAACAGCATTTCTTCAAACATTCTGAAACTTTCCTGCTTATACTCAACAACTGGGTCCTTATGCCCATAGGCGCGAAGGAATATTCCTTCCTTCAGCATATCGAGAGAATAAAGATGCTCTCTCCAGGCAGTATCAAGTGTTGTAAGAAGCACAATTCTCTCAATCTCTCTCATCCTCTCGTCCCCAAACGCCTCTTCTCTCTCCTCATATAACTTTCTCACTTCTTTGAGAACATATTCTTTTATCTCATCCCGGGAGCTAAGTTCCTTTATTTTCGAAAAATCCGAGAGGAAGAGAAATCTCAAGTCTTCTATTAATCCCTGAACATCCCACTCGTCAGGTGAGTCCCCCCTCAGGTATTCCTGAATCTTTTCGTCAACTATATCCACTACAAACTCATCGAGGATTTTTGTCTTCAAATCCTCGCCATCAAGGATTCTGTTTCTCAGACCATAGATAACCTCTCTTTGTTGGTTCATAACATCATCGAATTCGAGGAGTCTCTTTCTGATTTCAAAATTCTGCATCTCAACTCTCTTTTGAGCACTTTCAAGAGCTCTTGTTACGAGCTTAGACTCGATAGGGCCTTCATCGGATTTACCCCATTTTTCCATCAGATCCATCACCTTGTCCGATCCAAAGAGTCTTAAAAGATCATCTTCGAGAGATAAAAAGAAGCGAGACGCACCCGGGTCTCCCTGCCTTCCGGATCTTCCACGAAGCTGGTTATCAATTCTTCGAGACTCGTGTCTCTCAGTTCCAATCACATAAAGACCACACGGAACACCCTCCTCAATGCACTTTTTAGGATCCATGGGACAGGTAACGCCCGGCTTCGGATTTTTCGTATTTATTGCACATTCAGGCTGCGGGAAATCCATCACAATGTGATCACCATATCTGAGTCTTTCATCGTGTTTATAAAGTCCTGAAATAAGAACGACACTTCCCGGTTTTTTAAGAGAATTCAGGATCTTCTCAATAATTTGATCCACTGTGGTGTTGTCATCCGGTCTCATGCTTATGTATGTGTATTTGATATCATTTTTGTCAAAAAGATACTGGAGATTCGGAATATCCCCGTCTGTTTCAGGAACTACGAGGACGGATTTGCCCTCCGAGATATAGGATTTAATCTTATTGATCCTTTCTTCGTGAACGAGATCATAAGCTTTTACAACTCCCGGACCCAGCTTAATATCAGTTCCACGCCCTGCCATATTGGTTGCAATTGTAACAGCCCCTCTTTGACCGGCGCGGGCGACTATGTGAGCTTCTCTTTCATGGTGTTTTGCGTTCAAAACCTGATGAGGTATCTTCCGTCTCTGCAGAAGTCTTGATAAAAGCTCAGAAACTTCAACTGATGTTGTACCTACAAGGATTGGTCTTCCCTTCTGATGCCATTTAACAATTTCATCAATAACAGCGTCGTATTTTTCTTTCTTGGTTTTGAAAATTATATCAGGGTAGTCAATCCTCCTGACAGGTTTGTTTGTGGGTATGGATACAACATCGAGTTTATAAATCTCCCAGAACTCAGCAGCCTCTGTAGCAGCTGTACCTGTCATCCCTGCGAGCTTTTCGTACATCCTGAAATAGTTCTGTATGGTGATCGTGGCAAGTGTCTGTGTCTCTGCCTGGATCTTAACACCTTCCTTTGCTTCAACTGCTTCATGGAGTCCATCAGACCATCTTCTGCCGTGCATCAGGCGTCCTGTAAACTCGTCAACAATGATCACCTTTCCATCCATTACCACATAATCAACATCTCTTTCAAACAGTGTGTACGCTTTGAGCAACTGATTTATTGCATGAATCTGATCGGTTTTCTGGGCATATTCTCTATAAATTCTCTCTTTCTCGTAAAATTTCTCACGAGGATTAAGATCGTTTCTCTTGTCAATCTCTGATATTTCTATGGAAAGATCCGGTAGAGTAAAGAGATCGCGTCTCTTCTTCTGAATTTCTGCCCGGCCCTTTTCCGTAACATCCACACTGTTGGATTTCTCATCAACCACATAGTAAAGGTACTCCTCTTCGTAATCTTTTATCTTTTTGTCCTTCATTAATTCAAGCTCGATCTTATCAACGAGTTTCATCAGACCGGGCTCCTGCAGAAGTTTAAACAATCTCTTGGATTTGGGAGCTCCTCTCTTGACGAGGAGAATTTTAAAAGCCGCTTCCCTTTCCTTACCCTCTTTTAGCAACCTCTCAGCCTCTGAGAGTAATTTAGTTACAACAAGTGTCTGTTTCCTCACTATATCTGCCACAAGGGGCTTAACATCTTTGTACTGATCCACGGAGGAGTGTTCAACGGGACCAGAAATTATCAATGGAGTTCTCGCCTCATCTATCAAAATGGAGTCAACTTCGTCAATTATGGCGTAAAAATGTCCCCTCTGTACCCTGTGTTCTGGCTGGTAAACCATGTTGTCACGGAGATAATCAAAACCAAATTCATTATTTGTCCCGTAGGTGATATCCTTTGCATACTCAGGTTTTCTCTGCTCGGGGGTCATTCCAGCCTGGATTACACCTACACTTAAACCCAGTGATTCGTAAACGGGCCCCATCCATTCCCTGTCCCTCCGTGCAAGATAGTCATTAACAGTAACAAGATGAACACCAACTGGTTTCTCCTTGGTTCGGCCGATAAGGGCATTCAGGTAAAGGGGCATTGTAGCCACAAGGGTTTTACCCTCTCCAGTTGCCATTTCAGCTATTTTACCCTGATGGAGGACAATGGCTCCAATAAGCTGAACATCGAATGGAATCATGTTCCACTCTATGACCTCACCGGTAACTTCCCAGCGTTTGCCCACCAACCTTCTACAGGCTTCTTTGACAAGTGCAAACGCCTCCGGCATCAAATCATCGGGGTCCTCTCCCTCCCTTAACCTCAGCTCAAAGTCTTCTGTCTTTTTCAGCAAATCCTCATCTTTCAGCCCCTTAAATCCTTCATAGATCCTGTTGATCTCTTCAACCTTTGGCCAGAGCTTTTTAAGAACTCTCTCATTCCTCGAGCCAACTACCTTCTCAAGGAGAGTTTTAAACATATCCTACATCGCCTCCTCACACGAAATTGAAATTGAAAAATATATTTTTTAGACTCAGAACGCAAGGGGATTATTTCCCGTGCCCCTGATTCTCAAACTGTTTTATTGATTTTGCAAAAGAATCAAGCCAGTCTTCAATTTTTATGCTGTCGGGAATTACAAAAACTGAAGTATCCACATTTGTTGTGTCAAGCGAAACAACTTCCTGAATCACCCTACCATGAACATCCACGAGTTTGATTGGTAAATAATTCCACACATAAAGTTTTGCCTGAAGTTCACCCGTTGAATCGTCCTTTATTTCGTAAACATCGCAATTTAGATCATCCAGCAGTTTTTCCTTTCCAACAGGCTTCAAATCCTTTATGAAATCTTTAATAACAAGACCTGTTGTCTGTGAATTTTTAATGGCCTCTTTCTCGTCCGGTAGTCTCGAAATGAGCTGATTTTTTGTATCATCATCCAGCTTGCTTGCAACAATGATCTTTCTCATCTCCTCAATAACTTTGTCCGGGTCATTGGGGATCCTTGTACCTGTTTTGGACTGAAAATCTACAGTATAAATATAATCAGGGGTAACCATTGAGAGAGACTTCGTTTCGATTTCTTGATTGTTATATACCATCTTTGTAGTAGTGTATCTCGCCTCTCTGGCTCCAAATCCATCGATGTAAATATCCTGTCTAATGGATACACCTGAATGAACCTGAGATGTACTTACGATCGATGCTTTTTCAAATGGGTAAACTTTGCCACTTTCTTTTTTGGAAACTGATTTACTGCCACTCTGACAGGAGACACCGGCAAATATCACCACAAGAATTATCAGAAGAAATTTTTTCATGGGAAATAACCTCCAGAGATTTTTCTCAAATATACACCACCAGGGTGTTATAAATCAAACTTTTGGACACTAACCCACCTTCTATTCCCTTCAAATCAAAAATGCAGGGCAAGCGGGATGATACCCTTATTATGAAGTTTTTTAAAAATAGACTTGACAGATTTTATAAAATTTGTTAGTAATATTTTATATCAAAGATATTGGGAGGTTTTCGATATGAGTGTTGTTGAATTGAAGGAATTACAAGCCCTAAACACTCTGGTGTTTGAAACTCTGGGACAACCAGAGAGGGAGAGGAAATTCAAGTTTAAATCACTAAAAAGATGGGGACTTGACCTTGTCCTCGGGAAAAAAGGCGGAAAGAAAACTTACTTTGTGGCAGAGTATGGCAAGAGGAAAGCAGGTGACACTTATGAAGAAGGAGGAACGAGTTTTGAGGTTGAAGAAATTCTCTACGAATTACCTCCGCAAAAAGAGCTTTTTGCCCACATAGAGATGGAAGACGGAAGAGCATACCTTGTGGGTCAGTTAAGAGAAGGTGAAGAAAACATCGAAATTCTCAGACTCCCTGCTGCATCACTCCTACTTGCATTTCTTAAAAAACATAGATTATTCCATCTGGTTGAGGCCTTAAAAAATGTTGGAACTGCGACAGAACTTGTCAAACAGCGCGGTCAAGAGGGGAAACCTTACCCATTCGAAAAGTTGCCAAATGTAGCACGGAGATTCCTGAGGGAAGCCAAGAAAATAGAGAGAGATGCCGGCTTCGGTAGAGTTGCTCTTGCATATTTCGGAGAGAACAAAGACGGTGACGCAAGATTCAGGGTTTCCTGGTTACTCCCCACAATAGCTTTGTTCGAAATAGACATCGCAGAAAAAGCCGACAAAATCCTTGCTGCCTTTAAGTAACCATGGAACTCCTGTTCTGGACTCCTCTAATATATTCTTTGGAGGGATTTCCACGTGATACATCGGGAACTCCCTACATCCCGGGTAGTGTTCTACAACAGGGAATTAACGAGGCACTCACCTATTACTACATTAAAAAAGATCCCCGGATAGAAAACTCCGTAAAAAGGTTACTTCTCGATAAACACCTAAAACCGGACAGTGTTGTGCAAAAGATCCAAGAGCTTGTTCTCGAAAGATATTCCCCTAACTTTGAACTTCCGAAAGTGATAAAACTCAATAGTGGCAGGATATATGAAACTATCGTGGATATCTACGATCTTAAAAAATGGCGAGATATAGATTCTTTGAAGATAGAGGTGTTCGAAGGAATTGTTTCAATAGATCTTGACGAAACCGAATTTCTAAAAATTGCACCGGCAGCACACTCCTTTGCAAATGCTCTCCTGAGAATGGAGATGGAACTTCTGGAGGATCATCCACTTGTTGAAAGATATTACCAGCCTCTAATGAACGAAGTCCGGAGGTGGGAAATTCCTCTTCGTATCGGGTATTGGACACAGAATCCGTATCAGGGAAACCTTCTATTTTTCTGGCGTATCAAGGAAGTGAGGGAGAGATTTCTGAGGGATTTTCGCATGGACATAAGACCCACAAAGATACTTTTCCTTCCCAGAGAGGGGGTAACTCCTGGATGGGCAGAATTAAGAAAGGAGGTGTGAGCCATGGCAGAACTGAAAAAAGAGGAGAAAAAAATGGCTGAACTGAATAGAGAACTGAGAAGTTATATAACACAAATAGAAACACTGCGGGTCAACATCTCAAATATAGACTCTCTTGTGGCAGAGTACCGTACGACGATTACCACGCTCCAAAATCTCAGAGACCTCGGGAAAGACAAAGAAATCCTGCTACCTGTGGGAAGAATCGCTCAGGTTAACGCAAAACTTGAGGATGTCAACAGGGTCATTGTCAACATCGGGAGCAATATATCAGTTGAACTAACCTTCGACGAGGCGGTCAAACAGATAGAAAAAGAAATAGCCTCGCTCCTTCTCCTCAGACAGGCTCTGGAAAAAGCAATGGTCGATCTATATGGAAAAGTGGAAGAACTGACTCAAAGGATTAGAGAACATGGTAGAGAAGAAGCCGAAGAAAAGTCAAAATCGAGAAAGTGAAATGGTAAAAGAACTTTTAAAAAACCTCCCTGAAGGTAGAAAGATCTACTTCAGGATCGGGAACATAATGGTGGAGGTTACAAAAGAAGAGGCATTGAAATTACTCAATAAAACCAAGGAGGTAACAAAATGAAAAAACCATCTTCCATTCTGATAGGAATAACCGTCATAGCCCTTGTACTCGGGTGGGCAATTGGTGGATTCTTTACCAGTGCCAGTGTATCAAAAGTAATCTCTTCGATACCCGGTTCCCCCATCGTGGTAGATGCAAAGTACAATAAAAACAACCACACTATTGAGTACTCGGTTCTCAACCCTGGGGGTATGGAACTCACTATCGTCCAGGAATCCTTTGTCTTTAAACCTGGCAAAGAGTCCAGGGAGAAGAGTTACATCGTTTCTGACATTCCGGTCAATGTAAAACTCCTTCCAGGCGTGGTTACAAAAGTGGAGCTGAAACTGAAGTCCGGAACAGAGGCTCTACATTTTGGAGATGTAGTTCTCGCCACCTTCACATACACTCACCCCCTGTCAACCGATCTCTATACTGTTGTTCACCCCTTCACAATGGGACAGACGAGCGAACAAGACACAACTGGAGGTAAAGGGAAATGAGGGGAGAAAAATTTCTCTGGTGGATATTCTTCATCTTATTCGTAGCATTTCTGATTCTTGGTACTCTGGTCTTTTCAGCGGTCATCATCGAAAATCCAGTTGCTGCAGCCTTCTTCCTTGGTTTAACAGGATTCTGGCTCTTTGCCAACAGGCTCATATTTGGTTTTGCAGGAATAACAGATACTGCCAACACTCTGCTTAAAGGTGGTGAAGTGGACCGGGAAAAAATCGCCTCATATTCCAGAGAGCCCCATGAGAGAGTTAAAGACCTTAGCCTCATATCTTTACTGATACTGTGGAGAAACTATCTCGAGCCCTACAGATACGCCTACTACATTGCATTCTTCCTGACATTCATAATTTCGATGCTCTTCCAGCTCAACATAATTCAGTCTTATGCCGGCACCATCGCAAAAGGAATAATGTTCGGGGCATCTGTTCCGACACTCATCGTCTGGGCACTTGATCTCTTTTCAAAAGCGTATCTTGCAGAGGCTATGGGGAAAACCTTAACTGACTGATCCCGCTGTCAGGCTCCCTCCCCGTTACAGGAGTGGGGGGTTGGATGGGTCCTCCTTTAAAGTGATTTTTCCATGCAAATCCACAAAAATTCACCCTGAACATATATGGTAATTCTCCAAAATTCAGGGTGTTTAAAAGAAAAATCTTAGAAGGCAAAAATTCCTGTATCATGCGAGAATATACCCACCAAGCCGATACTGCATAGATGTAGAGGGTAAATTCGTAGATTTTGAAATCTCAACCTTCTCTTCGTGATGAGTGGAGATTATGTGTTACATGCTTCTTCAAAAAGCATGTAATTACTTGCTTTCTTGACAGCTTAGAAGGGCGAAAATTATAATAACCATTCAAAAAATCCGCCCAGGGAGGAAAACCAATGGACGAAAAAAGGACGCGAGCCATTATTTTTGCTCTTGTAACATTTACAACTTGGCTTTTTTATTTTTTGACAACAGCCCCAACAGTTGTTTTCTGGGATGTCGGAGAATTCCTTGCATGTTCACATATTCTCGGCATCCCTCACCCGCCGGGAACCCCACTTTATGTGATTCTTGGCAGATTTATGGATATTCTTCCCCTGCCTCTTGCACCCATTTTTAAGCTATTAAATGGAAATGAAGCGGTTAATTCTGTTTTGAAAATCACATCAGTTTCCATGCTCTCAGGAGCATTTACTGCCGGCTTTGCCTATCTCATTGTTGTCAAACTTATTGACAGATGGAATGCGCCTGTACCACGAGTTTTTGCCCATATTGCAGGAATTTTTGCCGCTTTTATTGGTGCCTTCGCAAGAACAGTCTGGATGAATTCAATCGAGGCGGAGACCTATACCCCATCAGTATTCGTTATGGTTTTCCTTACCTGGGTCGCCCTTAACTGGTGGGAGCATAAGGATAGTCCGAAAAGTATCAGATACATTCTCTTTTCTCTTTATGTCCTTTTCCTATCAAGCGGTATCCATCTGATGCCACTGATATTCTTCCCCGCTCTTTTCCTATTCGTCTGGGCAGTTAAACCTTCTTTAATCTGGGATCTTGAATTTCTCGTTGTAACTGCGGCTACCTTTGCCCTGATCTCGTTAATGAAACTTACCTATGAGCCTTCAACTGGATCTGTTGCACTCCTCGTGGTGTCCCTCCTCGTAATGGCCTGGTATCTTTACTACAAGAAATTATTCGATATAAACGACTTTCAAATAATGCTTTTTATCGGCGGTTTTGTCGTAACGCTGATCGGTCTTTACATCAAAAACTCTCTGCTTTTGGTTATCGGAACCTTCATTGACATTATCATCCTTTACATAAAAGCCCGGCTGTACAAGGATTGGAAGGGATTTGCTCTGATCCTCATCGTTGTGGCATTTTCCGCAGAATTTACGATGATGGTACGCGCGATACACAATCCGAAAATAAACGAGACAGACCCATCGAACTGGCGTGCATTCATGGATGCACTACTGAGAAAGCAGTATGAACCTGCAAAACTTTTCCCCCGTCGCATTCCTTTTACTGATCAGCTCCTTCTTTTCTGGAGGTATTTCTCCTGGCAATATGCAAGTCTCGTACTTCCCCTCACATTCCTCGGGCTTCTTGGTGTTGTAACACACTTTGGGAATGACAAAAAATCCTTCTGGCTCGTCGGTACTGCTCTCCTCATGGGTAGTCTTGGGCTTATTCTTTACCTGAATCTAAAAGATTCTCCCACCCAGCCTATCAATCCCATAAACCCGAGAGAGGTAAGAGATAGGGATTATTTCTTTGCTCCTTTTTACACATATTTTGCCATTTACATGGGAATCGGGCTCTGGGAATTGATGAGACTCCTTGCAGTATATCTCAAGAAATGGATAATAGGGTTGGTAACCGGGATCCTCATTGCAGGTGCACTACAGGGTTATCAGTTCAAATATTTCTGGCCCATAGTTGACAGGACACACAACTACATGGCTGAAGACTACGCGTACGACCTTTTGATCTCTCCCATGAAAAATCCAAACGGTGGGCCTGTGATCCTTTACACAAATGGGGATAACGACACATTCCCCGTCTGGTTTGATCAGGAGGTTCTTGGATATCGTAAAGATGTAATAATTGCTAATCTTTCGTTGATTAACACAAACTGGTATGTAAAACAGCTCAAAGATTGGGGTGCTCCCATCAGTTTTTCAAAGGCAGAGATAGACAAATTCCCACCTGCCCTGCTTATGCCCGGTGGAAAAGTCCTCTATCTCAGAGACATAATGATCCGTGATATGATCGCGACTTCAGCAGGCTATAAATTTGGTCCTGACGACTATGTACAGCTCACGCCCGGACTCAGGGTGCCGAAGCTTTATTTCGAACCTGCAGATTCATTTTTAAATAAGGTCATCAAGGGTGCAAAGTTCAAAATTCCCATTTACTTTGCACTTACTGTTACACCTGATGTATATAAACCCTGGAGCAGATATCTTCTGAGTGAAGGGCTTGCATTCAGACTCATGTCTGAAGATGTATCAAGTGGCATATTCCCGGAAGGAATAAACATCGAGAGAACAAGGTACCTTCTTCATGGGAATATGAAAGTCCAGGAATTTCTTGAAAAATACGCCAATTCAAAATCTCCATGGGGTATTTTCCGTTATAGAGGCATATTTGACAACACCTACAAGGATGAGACTCATCTCAAACTTGTCAGAAACCTTGCCTCAGTTGCCCTGAGATTGGGTTATTATTACAGTTTCATGGATTCTCTCGATCAGGCGATCGACGAGCTGTATTTTGCCAAAAAACTCGCAGAAGTTGTAACAAAATATCAGCCTGCATCTGATGTAACCAGACAGATTCTTGCCATCGATCTTATGATAGGAAATCTGTACAAAGAGAAAGGTGACCTCGACAGGGCGATTGAATATTACGAGGAGGCTATGCAAATCCAGAAAGTACCTTTACTTTACAAGCAAATTGGTTTAACCTATCTTGAAAAAGGAGATACGGCAAAGGCTATTGAAAACCTTGAGATAGCAATGAGTATGACACCAAAAGACAGGGAGATTTTTGAAGCGCTTAAATCAATTTATAAGTCAAAAGGAGACAGTGATCAGATAAAGCGGCTGTACAAAGAATGGATTAAGAATAATCCAAACGATTCAGCCGCGATGAAAGAGTTGAATAAATTGGGAGGAAATTAACATGGCTCATGCTTATACACCGGGTTTAAAAGTAACTAAAGCCACAATTTTAAGGAAAGAAAGAAGGCTTCCCCTTCCTGGAGAGGTTCTTGTTAAAAAGGGAGACAGGGTAAAAGCAGAAGACATTGTTGCGAGAACAGAATTACCTGGCAATGTAAGACCGATAAATGTTGCGGGCCAGCTTTCTGTCCCGCCCGGTGATCTACCTAACCTGATGTTGAAAAAAGTGGGGGATCCTGTGAAAAAGGGGGAACCTATTGCCCAGTCAAAGGGAATCTTTGGACTCTTCAAATCCACCGTTACATCTCCAGTTGACGGAACCATCAAAAGTATTTCCAATGTTACCGGACAGGTGATAATAGAGGAGCCGCCAATTCCGGTAGAAGTGATGGCATACATTGATGGCGAGGTTGTTGAAATTATTCCCAACGAAGGGGTTATTGTGGAAACAATTGCGACATTTGTCCAGGGTATTTTTGGAATAGGCGGAGAAAGGATAGGACACTTAAAAATGGCTGCAAACTCACCTGATGACATCCTGACACCTGATAAGATTACTGAGGAAGACAGAGGAAAGGTGCTTGTTGGCGGTGCATTTGTCACTTCTGACGCCCTGAATCGGGCAGTAGAGGTCGGTGCAGCTGGCATTGTTGTAGGCGGTATTGACGATAAAAACCTGAGAGAATTCCTTGGATACGACATCGGCGTTGCAATCACGGGATCCGAGCAAAAGGGGATCACCCTTATCATAACAGAGGGCTTCGGTAAAATCAGCATGGCGAAGAGGACATTCGAACTTCTAAAAAGCATTGAGGGCAAGAAGGTCTCTATCAATGGTGCAACGCAGATAAGAGCAGGTGTTATAAGACCTGAGATCATAGCTCCTGGTGCCAATCCTGAAGACCTGAAATCAGATGAAGAAAAGCTCAGTGCCGGGCTTGACATTGGAACCCATGTAAGGGTTATCCGTGAGCCTTACTTTGGAAAGATCGGGAAAGTTACCGCTCTGCCACCTGAGCTTCAGGTCATTGAGACCGAGGCAAAGGTCAGGGTCCTCGAGCTTGAATTTGAAGACGGAACGAGGGTACTTGTTCCCCGCGCCAATGTGGAAATAATTGAGGAATAAATTGGAGAAGAAATCCCTCAGGAAAGCCTTCGGGGAATTTTTGATCGAGATCGGGGAGAGGGATCCCCGTGTTGTCGCACTTGCCGCTGATCTTGCTAAATCCACCCAAACAGAGATGTTTAAAGCCAGATTCCCTGATAGACACTTTGAATTTGGCATTCAGGAACAGAACATGATGGGAGTGGCGGCGGGCCTCGCCTCTACAGGAAAAATCCCTTTTGCCTCTACCTTTGCCGTGTTTGCTGCAGGAAGAGCCTATGATCAGGTGAGATTATCAATCGCTTATGCAAACTTCAATGTCAAAATTGTCGCAACCCATGCAGGTTTAGCAACCGGCGAAGATGGCGCTTCACACCAGATGACAGAAGACATTGCCCTGATGGGTGCCATTCCCGGTATGGTGGTCCTTTCTGCATCAGACTACTACTCTACAAAATCGGTTCTCTTGGCTGCCTATCAGTATGTGGGACCCGTTTATGTGAGGCTCATCAGACCATCAACTCCCGTAATTTACAGGGAGATTTTTGATTTCAAAATAGGCGATGTTAAAAAATTAAAAGACGGGCAAGATCTGGCAATTGTATCGTATGGATACACCCTCCACAAAGCCCTTGAGGCAGCTGAAAAACTTAGAGAGAAAAAAATCGGTGCGGCCGTTTACGATTTCCTGACAATAAAACCCATAACCGAAAACGTACTTACAGAGTTGGGAGCATATCCCCATATTATCGTTGTCGAGGACCATGTAAAGTGGGGAGGTCTCGGAGCCAATCTCTCAGCTTTGCTGAGCGAGTCAGGCTACGGGACAAGAGTAACAATCATCGGTATTAACGATCAGTTTGGACGCTCAGGATCACCTGAAGATCTTTACGCACTATATGGGCTTGATACTGATAGTATTGTTCGCAAGGTTGAGGAAATTTTGTGAGTTATATAAATTTTAAAAATGTCTCAAAAACATACAGAGATCGATGGTACGCACTCCAGGATGTGAGTTTTTCGATCGATAAAGGCGAATTTGTCTTTGTCATCGGTCCTACAGGTGCTGGAAAAACAACGCTCCTGAGTCACATCTATTTTAAAGAATTCCCGACTTTCGGGACGGTTGAAGTTCTCGGTTACTCGACGGATACCGTGAAAAAAAAAGAAATACCCTTCCTGAGACGCAAGATCGGCGTAATCTTCCAGGATTTTAAGCTTTTAAGCGACAGGAATGTCCTAAAAAATGTCTCTATAGCCCTTGAGGTAACAGGAACACCTGGAGGTGAAGCCGAGAGAAGAGCAAGAGCAATTCTAACTGAACTGGGCATGGGAGACAAGCTTTATAAGATGCCCAACGAACTTTCAGGCGGCGAGGGTCAGAAAGTGGCAATTGCAAGGGCTCTTGTAAGAGAACCTTTTATACTCCTTGCCGATGAACCCACAGGGAATATTGATCCCGAATCATCAGAAGAGATCCTGAAGATCTTGAAAAGAGTCAACGACAGGGGTACAACCGTTATTGTTGCAACACACAACTATGGATTCCTCGAAAAAGTGGTGAGAAAAAGGGTTCTTGCACTTCAAGCCGGGAGGCTTGTTAAGGATGAAAGATTTTATATTAAATGAAGCTCTGGGAGCTTACAGATCCGCACGTGGAATGGCATGGGTTTCAACTGCTGTCTCATTTACTTTGATACTCATTTTTGGTGCCAGTCTCTATATCTCCATGCTGGTTTTTAACATCTTTGTAAACGAAAAAAAGAACATCAAAATTGATGTCTATCTCAAGGAAGACCTTCCGGAAGAGCTAAAGTTGAGCCTTTACAGGGCAATAACCCGGTTTGCTGGTATTGAAGAGGTTAAGCTTGTAACAAGAGATGAAGCTCTGAAGATTTTCAAAACAAACTACCCTGAATACTCTGACCTTGTCAGCGTATTTTCAGATATTCCTTTTCCAGAAAGTTATGTGGTCAGGATCAAACCCCACTGGAAAGACCCTCAGCACATAAAACACATTGTTAAAGAGATTTCCGCTTTACCGGGCATTGATGAAGTATATGCAGGCACTGAATGGATTAACCGTTTATCGAAGGTCTCTATTGTTTTCATATCCATATCCTTTGCATTACTACTGGGGCTATTTATTGCCATCAACTATGTGATTTATCAAACTATTAGATTGATCATAAACGCAAGAAAAGAACTCATCGAGATTCTTGATCTCGTTGGTGCAACAAGATCAACAATAGAGATTCCGTACCTCATCAACGGTACAATTTATGGCTTCACAGGCGGCCTGAGCGCTGCTCTGGCACTGAAATTACTCATAAGTTTTTTATCTGCTGTCCTATCGTACAACTTACCGGACTTTCTTTTGATTTATCCGTTACTTATCATTATCGGAACAATTACCGGCTTCATAGCCTCATTTTTCTCATTTGAAGAAGTACTGCCATGAAAATACTCCTGATTTTCCTTATCCTTTCATCGGGTGCTTACGAAAAGAAAATCAGACTTTACGAAAAAAAGCTGAAAAAACTCCACAAAGAGCTCGTATCCTTACAAAAGCAGAAAAAAGATGTGCTGAAAAAGATTGCTGTCATAGACAGACAGCTGGATATCCTTGAAGAGATGCTTGACATCCAGAAAGCCCATGAAGACAGCTTAAGAAGATCCATATCGAGTTTGAAAAAGGACATAGACAGTCTGCAAACTGACCTCACCTACAAAGAGGAGATCCTCAAAACCTATCTTGTAAGATTGTATAAATACGGTGAGCCGGGATTCCTCCAGATCTTGATGAAAACAAAGGACCCCTACGAGTCGTACAGAAAAATAAGAATTTACACATATATCCTGGAAAAGGAAAAACAGCTCCACGAGCAGGTTCGCAGTGATCTCAGGGAACTTGCCCGTAAGAGAGAACTTTTAAAGAAACAACTTATAGAGGTCAACCGGGTCCAAAAAGAAATCTCCTACAGGAAAAGACAGCTTGAGGAAAAGAAAAGGCAAAAAAGGGCACTGCTCAGGAAAATAAAAAATCAGCAGAAGAGAAAGGAGTATGAAATAAGGAGATTGGAGCGTGAGAAGAAGAAACTGGAAAGAATTCTAAAAAGACTGGAGAAAAAGAGGAAGAAGAGCAAAAAACGCTATGTTCCCAAGAGCAAAAGATTTATCTGGCCTGTAAGGGGGAAAATAGTTGAAAAATTTGGAGTTATAGTTGATCCAAGATATGGTACAAAGATAAACAACCCGGGAATCGACATTAAATCCTCTCCCGGTGCTGAGGTAATTGCATCCAGAGATGGAGTGGTTGTATATGCGGGGAATTTTATATCATACAGGGGAGTGGTTATCATTGAGCACGGATCAGTTTACACGGTTTACGCAAGATTAAGAAAAATCCTCGTAAAGGAGGGACAGGTCGTCAGTCAGGGTGAAGTTATAGGACAACTCTCAATGAAAAATCCAATATTACATTTCGAAATAAGGGTTAATGGGAGGGCGGTAAATCCATTAAAATATTTAAAATGACCAGGACAACAGAAAATATAGCATTTTTTATCACTGCACTTGTTCTTCTTATAATTGCAATCTATCTTGGTTTTCCAACAGAATATCTGCCGATTATCCTCTCAGGTCTTGCTGCATACCTCTTTTTTCTTGCGAGAGAAAACCCGACGGCGAACACGCTATTTGCCATTACTCTATCATTCTTCCTTTTCCTGCTCATCAGCAGGTTAAAAAATGTCCTCTTTCCCTTCGGACTCGGGCTTCTCATCGCATTCCTTCTCTCACCGCTTGTGGACAGACTGGAAAAATACAGGATTCCACGGATGCTCACCTCAATACTGATTCTGGTTGTATTCCTGGGATTTCTTTCTCTCATAGGTTTTTATGTGGGACATCAGTTTTCTAAAGAGTTGAGTATTTTTTCACAGAAGCTCCCAGGATTTTTGAGCAATTTAAGAGCCCAGGCTCTCGAAAAATTTGCAAAGTACGGAGAGCTAAAAAAGATTTTCGAAAACCTACCAGATATTGGCACAATTGCTGGTGAATTCCTCAAAAGATTACCATCATTCTACAAATCGGCAGCCCTTGTAGCATCCTACATTTTTTACTTCATTCTCTCCATCATTGTTACCTTCTACACCCTGAATGACTACAACAAGATAAAAACGAGGGCATTTGAGATTTTTGCAAGGTCCGAGCGTGCACATGAGGTCTTCACCGAGATTGCAGAGATTCTCCGAAGGTACTTCAGAGGCCAGCTAATTGATGCCTTTGTGGTGGGCCTTCTTACTGCTGCCTTTCTTGGACTCCTCGGGATTGACTTCTTCATAATCATTGGTGTCTTTGCGGGACTATTCAACCTTGTGCCGACACTCGGATTCTGGATGAGTTATCTCATTGGGGTTATGCTCGGCCTTATGGAGCCAAATCCAATATCAGGTTTTTTAAAGGTTACAATGGTTTTCATCATTGTGCAGTTGCTTGAAAGTACCGTTATTTCGCCGAGAATCATAGGGGGTAGTGTGGGACTTCACCCGCTCATTATACTGATATCTCTTCTCATAGGAGCTAAATTTTTCGGGCCTCTCGGATTCCTTCTTGCAGTCCCGGTCGCTGCAGTCCTGAAAGGTTTGTTTTTTAAGAAAAGACCTGCTACCTAAGCCTTAAGTTTTTTAAGTGTCTCCTTAACCTCTTCAACATGTCCCTTAACCTTCACATTCCTCCATTCGTGGCGAATGACACCATCTGGATCGATCAAAAAGGTACTCCTCTCCGTTCCAAAGTACTCCTTTCCGTAACGCTTTTTCAGTTTCCAGGCTCCATAAGCTTCAATCACTTTGTGCTCCGGATCACTGAGTAAGGTGATCTTCAGGTTGTGCTTCGTCTGGAAATTTTTGTGACTTTTGACTGAATCTTTGCTAACACCCAGAACAACGGCACCGAGTTCCTCGAAATCCTTTAAATTCTCAGTAAAGTCTATTGCCTCTCTCGTACAGCCACTTGTGTTGTCTTTGGGGTAAAAATATAGTACAACCCACTTACCTTTAAAATCTTTCAAGCATACCTCATTGCCATCCTGATCAGGTAAACAGAAATCTGGCGCCTTTTTTCCTACCATTTTGCACCTCCATTTTTAAATATGCAGAAAATGTAATTTTCCACATGGCTATTTTAAGGATTTTCGAGCGAACATTCAGGATATAATCTCCAGAATACATGATTTAATGCGGGTTTCCAGGTAAAAGGTTTTATATACAGTTAATCTCTTGCCTTAGGCTATCTGTTTCAGTATGATTAATCTGAAGTGGACGAAAAGATGAAAAAGATTGTAATTGATGCCATAAAAAAGACCAAAGGGGGATGGAGATCAGAGTATATAAAAAAGCTTAAAACTCAATACCCCGAGCTATACAGTCAGCTTGTCTTCCTGGAGGAACAGATCAACGCCAAAATCGTTGAAGGTGCCAGTGAGGATGAGATAAAATTACTTGTGAACAGATGGATTGAGCTGATCGAATCAATCAAGGAAAAGATTAAATGATCAACGCGTCCTTCGTCAGTGAACTTATAGCAAAAATGGTTGAGGAAGATGCCTCAGAAGGTGTATTCGCAGCTGGAGCAAAGCCCTTAATACGAAACGACAACGGTATCTTTGTCTTTAAAGACTATACTTTTACTCCTGACGATGTGGTGCAATTACTTGTACTCCTCCGTCAGAAATCGAAGTTTGCAAATTCACCTCTCGAGGATTCCGGGACTTTTTCGTTCGGTATAAAAGGAGTGGGGCGGTTCACCGTCGAATACCTCCAGCAAAGGGGCTCGATAGCCGTATTTCTTCGAAGAATCAGGGATAAAGTTTTCAATCTCAAGGAGGTAATCACCACCCGGGAATTCCTGCCCATTCTTGTTCACCTTCTTGATCAGGGTGAAGGATTGTTCGTCATATCCGGCAAAAATCGCTCTTTGAATATGACAGTATCTGCATCCATTATCGAATACATTGCAAAGAGAAAACCTGCGATTATTTATACAGTTGAAAATCCGCAGAGCCATCTGCTCAGACACGAAAATTCGGTGGTTATCCAGCGAGAAGTGGGATCCGATGTGGAAAGCTTTGACAGGGGCATCGAGCAGGCATTGAATGCTATGGTGGATGTGCTCTATATCAACGACATACCGGATGAACTTACATTAAACAGCGTATTTCGGGCTATTGAAAAGGGGATTCTCGTTATAGTCACCATCTCGGCAGCTGGAATCCCACAAACTTTTATGTACCTTGAAACCATAACACTGAATCCTCTGACGATGCGGGAGTTTCTGGCTCAGTCGCTTCAGCTCATCATGAATCCAACAGGTTTTGACAAAAAAGCCGGAGTCCTAAATTTTCAATGGATAATAAAGAAGGAGGAGGCTGCGAATCTTATACGTCTCGGGAACTACTTTGAACTCGATAGGTTTGTGAAAAAATCTTGAAACTTATCAATGTCTTCCAAATTTTCTCTCGAGCTCCTCGAGCCCCAGCTTGATTATCGTTGGCCTGCCATGTGGACAGAAATAAGGATTTTTACAGTGAAACAACTGATTTATCAGTGCAAGCATCTCTTCATTTGTCATAGGTTCGCCCGCTTTAACAGCCGCTTTACAGGCAATTGTTTTTACCGAATACTGGAACCTATCGGGCAATGACTTCTTCGATTCCAGTTCGCTTAAAATCTCACGAAATTCGTCTTTGGTAATTGTTGAAAACACACTTGGTACACCTTCTATTACCACTGTGGTCTGTGAGAATCTTCTGATTTTGAAGCCAAAGGATTCAAGTATGTCCTTGTATTCATCGTAGATCTGCATCTCCTGTGGGGTCAGGTGCACGGTAACAGGGAACAGAAGGTTCTGGGTTCCTATCTTCCTTTCAAGTAGCTGCTCGTATATCACTCGTTCATGGGCAGCGTGCTGGTCTATTATGATTATACCTGTTTTGACCTCAGCGATGATGTAACTATTGTGAGCCTGCCAGACAGCCCGCGGTGTGTAATTCTCTTCTTCAGTTTCAGACACGGGTTGCATTTCTCCAAGCTCAAGCTGCCTTGCGTTTTTGGGAACATCTTCCGGCTTGTAGGACGGAGTTTTTTCCTGTATGAGTCTGAGGGGTACAGTATCTCCAGCAGGAACTTTCAAATAAGCCGTCTTTGTAACTTCCAGCGTCTCCCTGACACTTCTATAAACCCGTTCAAATATCCTCAATGATCGGGAAAATCGCACTTCCTTCTTTTGAGGATGTACATTGAAGTCAATATACTGGGGATCAACATGAACAAAAATTATGAATTCAGGATAATTTTTGACTTCCATCAGTGCTTTGTAAATTGCAGATCTGATCTGATCACTTTTTACACTTCTTCCATTGACAAGAATTATCTGTGTAACGGGCTTGAGTTTCATTTTTTCCGGTCTCGATATCCTTCCTTCGAGTTCAAAAGAACTTCCGCTCCCGGATTTGATTTCTATTGTTTCCTCAATAAAGTCCTCACCATATATGTCCCTTATTCTCTCTGTCCGCGTCTCAACAGGTGGGAGATTAAACACCTCATTGCCGTTGACATGCAGTTCAAATCCTATTTCATGATTCCAGAGTGCATAAGATGTCACAACTTCAATAATTCTGCGTCCTTCATAGAGATCTCCACCGAGAAATTTTCTTCTAACCGGGAAGTTGTAAAAAAGGTCTTTTACAATAACGGTTGTGCCTTTTCTAAATGGAGCCGGTCTGATCGACTCGGGCGTTGTTCCGTTAAATATAACTTCCCAGCTACTGTCTCCCTCGGTCCCTGATCTAATGGTCAAGCGGGAAACAGTAGCGATGGAATGAAGTGCCTCTCCTCTGAAACCCAGAGTCTCTATTTTTGACAAATCTTCCTCGGAACTGATTTTGCTTGTTGTAAATCTCTCAACGGCAATGGGTATCTCATCGCGTGGTATGCCTACACCATCATCCTCAACGATTATCAACCTCTTACCACTTTCTTCAACCACGATTCTTATGTTTTTAGCCTGCGCATCTATAGCGTTCTCAACAAGTTCCCTCACAACAGATGCCGGACTATCGATAACTTCACCCGCAGCAATCTTTTTTACGACATCATCCGGTAACTTCTTTATCATCTTTTATCCTCGCCTTAAAAATCTCCTCTATGAGATTCTCCGGTCTCCTGCCCATACGGTGTGAAATGTACTTAAGTGCCAGTGCTTCAACGATTGTAGATATGTTCTTCCCGGGGATAACCGGGAATTTCACAAACGGGAGCTCGACACCCAGGAGCCTGGTTTTCTCAAATACAAATCCAAGTCTCTCGAAGGCATTTTTCTCGTCAAAGCTCTTGAGTTCAACAACAACATCAACAAATTTTGCATCCTCCACCGCGGACACGCCGTATATTCCCACAACATCTATCAATCCGATACCTCTTATTTCCATAAAGAATCGGGTATCTTTTGTAGGTGCACCGGACCTCCCTGTAATTCTCCCCTCAGGATACGCAATGAGCTCAACAAAATCATCTCCAACGAGTCTGTGTCCCTTCTTAATCAAATCAAGTGCACATTCAGATTTTCCAATACCGCTTTTTCCTCTCAAAAGGATTCCAACTCCGTACACATCCACAAGGGTGCCGTGGATTTTCTTTCTCTCGGCAAGGTTAAACTTCAAAAAATCCGCAAAAAGCAGGAAAAATCTATCAAATTCGAGCTCGGTTACACAGACATTCAATCCAAGTTGTCTCGATATATCCAGAAACTCCCGGGATGGAGAACAGCCACTGCAGAAAATCAAACATGGAGCCCTGTAACTGGAAATTCCGGACAAAATCCTTCTGATTCTTTCGGCAGGAAGGGTCTTCAGAAAATCACACTCAGTTTTAGTGAAGAGCAGCACAGTCTCCTCGGGGAGTTTGACATCAACACCGGCAATAAAAAGACCGGGCAGGTGGATTCGTGCACTTTTTATCTCTCCACCTGCACCGGTTAGCCTTCGTATCTTTAAAAAGTTTTTATCTAAAATTTGTTCGAGTTTTAAAGAGCTCAATCAGCCTCTTCTGTCCTTTAACTTGTCTTCGTAACGTTTTAGCTGAGATTTTATCTTATCCTTTAATTCATCAATCGCATTAAAGGCGTCTTTTCCAACTGCTGTAACTTTTAGAGTATTTCCTTTGACTTTAACGATCATCTCACCTTTTACACGTCCTTTTTCTTCTTCGAGAATAAGCTCACTGTCAATAATATTTCTCGAAAAACGATCCAACGAACTCAACCTTTTTTCCGCATACTGCCTCAATCCATTGGTAACCTCAAGATTTTTTCCCTGGATGGTAAGTTTCATAAGCAACCTCCTTTGAATTTTAGATTCCACTTATATAAATTAAGCCATGGCTTAAAAAAGTCAACAAGATATTAGCCATTACACCTGCCACAATATCATCTGCCATGATACCTATTCCACCGGGCAATCTTTCAAAGTTCTTTATTGGCCAGGGCTTCAATATGTCGAAAAACCTGAAAAGAATAAAACCGGAGATCAAAACAGGAAGTGAAAAATTATGGAACAATACTGCCACTCCCACTCCAACAACCTCATCAATTACAACCTGGGCTGGATCTTCGCTACCCGATTTGTCCTGAAAATAGGATGACACCCACACACCAACAATCGTTGCAGTTATCAGAAACATCGCAACAAATCTCGGAGAAAGCTGAAGGTAATATATAGCAAGAATAAAAGTGAGACTGGCGAGTGTTCCCGGCCCAAACGGAATCTTTCCGATGAACAGAAATGTCCCAATGGCATCGATGGAAAGGTCTCCAAAAAACCGATAAGAGAGATAACCCAAAATTGCACCTGAGGAATCGGCAAGAAAATCGTAAAAACTGAAACTCCTGTAAGGAATAAACGCCTGAACAATCTCCACTGAAAGCCCAATAAGAATTGTGATCATGAGCATTTTGAACCAGCTATTTTCAGTGTATCCTCTCAGAAAGAACACCATCAGGTAGAAAAATCCCACGAAGTGGAGGATTTTATCAAATCCATGGGCACCGCTGATGTCACCTACAGGTAATGTAGCAGCTATAAAAAACAAAAAAGCAAATATCCATGCTATATAACGAAAATCTTTCAGTACACGGATCATCTTTGATAAATCACTCCTGTAAACCAATCATCTTTATCGAGAGCCCTATATTGTATTGCTTCTGCGACATGTGCAGGTAAAATTTCACCGCCCCCGTCAAGATCAGCTATCGTTCTTGCTACCTTCAGTATCCTGTGATAGGCACGGGAGGAAAAACCAAATCTTTCCATCGCCATCCTGAGAAGTGATTCCGATTCATCGTCAAGCCTGCAAAATCTTTTGATTTCTTTGGGTCCCATCTGTGAATTGCTGTGTAATCCTTTAATCCCTCTGTACCTCGTTCTCTGTATCTCCCTTGCCTTTTCCACACGCTCCCTGATTTTAGACGAGGACTCGCCTTCACTCTCTTTCCTCAGTTCCTCAAATCTCAAAGGAGGAACTTCTATGTGAATATCAATCCTGTCAAGTAAGGGTCCTGAAACCTTCGAATGGTATCTCTGGATCATGGAGGGTGTGCATGTGCATTCATGGTACGGATCAGTAAGATAACCACACGGACAGGGATTCATAGCCGCAACGAGCATAAATCTTGCAGGATATGTAACCGTCATCTTCGCCCTTGAAATGGTTACAACACCATCTTCAAGGGGTTGTCTCAGGACCTCGAGCACATTCCTATTAAACTCGGGTAACTCATCGAGGAACAACACTCCATTATGAGCAAGGCTCACCTCACCCGGTCTCGGGACTGCTCCACCACCTATTAACCCGGCATCAGAAATTGTGTGATGGGGAGACCTGAAAGGTCTTGTGGAAACAATGGCTTTACCCGGATCGAGCTGTCCGGCAACCGAATGGATTTTCGTTGTCTCAAGTGCCTCTTCCAGTGTCATCCTCGGTAATATCGTCGGCACTCTTCTGGCAAGCATCGTTTTACCCGAGCCAGGCGGCCCGATCATCAAAATGTTATGTCCACCTGCCGCAGCTACCTCAAGTGCCCTCTTCGCCTGATCCTGCCCTTTTACCTCTGAAAAATCTACACTGTAGGACTCAGCCTTATTGAACAGTTCCTCCACATCCACCTGTGGCTCTTCAAGATCCACCTCCCCACGAAGAAACCTCACAGCTTCAAACAATGTTTTGACCGGATATACTCTGATTTCATCAACAATGGCACCTTCCAGCATGTTGTCGTAGGGAAGAATGACACCTTCAAAACCATGTTCTTTTGCCGCAATGACCATTGGAAGAACCCCCTTAACCTTCCTTATGCTTCCATCGAGTGAGAGTTCTCCGACCATGAGGATCCTCTCTATAAAATCAGATGACGGCACATCCCCTATAGCTTTCAATATACCAACTGCGATGGGAAGATCGAACGCAGAGCCCTCTTTTTTGATGTCCGCAGGTGCAAGATTTATTCTCACTCGCTTGACCGGAAGGCTGAAACCAGAATTTTTCAACGCGGACTGTACCCTCTCTTTGGATTCCCTGACCGCACCTTCCGGTAAACCAACCGTTACAAACGAAGGTAAACCGGGTGAAAGGTCAACTTCAACCTCTACAATATAACCTTCCACCCCCAGCACTGCTGCCGAAAAAATGCGGGAAAACAACTATTCCCCTCCCACTCAATTTTTACTCTTTCTCGCGAGATTTCTTGTAGGAATCGTAAAATGCCTGAAACATTTCAAGAGGTAGCGGAAATACTATCGTTGCAGTATTCTCAGAAGCTATTTCTCTAACAGTCTGGAGGAATCTGAGCTGGAGAGTTATGGGATTTCTTGCAAGAATTTCAGCTGCGGAAGAGAGCTTCTCTGCTGCTTGAAATTCACCTTCAGCGTTGATAATCTTGGCTCTCCTCTCCCTTTCAGCCTCTGCCTGACGCGCCATTGCCCTCTGCATCTCCTGTGGTAGATCAACATGCTTAATCTCCACTGCTGAAACCTTGACACCCCACGGGTCAGTTTGCTCGTCTATGATTCTCTGGAGTCTCTGGTTGAGCTTTTCCCTCTGCGAGAGAAGTTCGTCGAGCTCCACTTCACCCAGTACACTTCTCAATGTTGTCTGGGCAATCTGTGAAGTCGCATAGTAGTAATCCTCGACCTCGACCACACTTTTGGCTGGATCAAGTACCCTGAAGTAAACAACAGCGTTCACTTTGACAGACACATTATCTTTCGTAATAACATCCTGTGGTGGTACATCGAGGACTATGGTTCTCAGGGATACTTTTACCATCTTGTCAATGAAGGGGATCAGGATAATAAGACCCGGTCCCTTAACGCCGATAAGTCTTCCAAGTCTGAAAATGACGCCTCTCTCATACTCACGGAGGATTTTTATCATGGAGGAGAGGAATATGACGATAATGATGAGCAGGGTAAGATAGAACATAACCGACCTCCTTGTTTAGGTAAATGATATTATAGGCGGGGATAAATTGCAAATATGGTGGAGGCGGCGGGAATCGAACCCGCGTCCGGGGATAATGACCCAGAAGGTCCTACATGCTTAGCCTGCCTTTGAAATTGGAGACTCCAGCTCCCCGGCAGGCGGGGGATTCTCTGGAGCTCCCTCCGGTTTGAAATGTCGCTCTGATCCAACCGGAGCGAGGATCAGAGCCAAGCTCCCTGTCTATGACACCCTTGTGGCGAGTCGGGAGCATACCTCACCACAGGGCGGGCTGCCGTTCTTTTAGGCAGCCATTGCGTAGTTGTACGCGGGAATTGTTTTTTGCCGCCTGTTTTACGAGGTGACGGCACCTCGGCATGCACCTTCTGGACCACCCTATCCCCGTCGAATCCTTACGCCCCCACTTTTCAAAGAACGCATTCTATTAATAACTCGTGCTCAAAATTTGTCAAGTACCTCAAAAAATGCTTTGGGTAAAAATGTATTGCTATGCGTGGTATAAAAAGAGCAACAGAGGAAGCAATGAGTGCTCTACCCCGAATCGATAGGGGAGGTTACAGAAGATCCCCACCTCATGGTGGGGAGGCTGTGGGTATAACCTCTCACAAGCAGGAAAATAAATAGATTTTACCGTTAGGTCAAAGGGAAGTGGTCACCTGTAAAATATTTTCCCGGTACTTAGAGGATGAATTTTATTTCACCACCATCGATCTGAATCGTGGCACCGGTTATAAATCCTGCTCTTTCTGAGGCGAGGAAGGTTACAAGGTCTGCCAGTTCAGCCGGGTCTCCCATCCGTCCGAGTGGAATACTAACTGTCCACTGTTTCAGGGCTTCCTCGTACGACATGCCGGATTTTTCAGCCCTTTTCTTCGTAAGTTCCACGATTCTATCAGTCTCAAAGACTCCCTGTGCAATGTTGTTTATCGTGATGTTATACTTGGCAAGCTCAAAGGAAAGGCTTTTGGCAAGTCCGATAACCGCCGGTCTGAGAGCATTTGAAAGTATCAGCATGTCTTTGGGCTGTTTCACGGTCATTGAAGTGAGGTTGATTATTCGACCCCATCTTTTCCCCTGCATGTGGGGTACAACATGACGGATGAATCGAACAACATGCATGAATGTTAAATTAAAGGAACTCATCCACTGCTTGTCCGAGATGTCAAAAAAGTTTCCTGCAGGTGGACCACCGGTATTGGTAACGAGGATGTCAACATCACCGAATTTTTCAGATGTTTTATCAACGACTTTCCGAATGTCACCGGGCATAGAAAAATCTGCCTGGACGGGCAGAGCTTCGCCTCCCTGATTTCTTATTTCTTCTGCAACTTTTTCAAGCAGGTCCTGACTCCTTGCCGCAATGGTTACTTTTACTCCCTCCCTTGCAAGAGCAAGGGCAACAGCTCTGCCAAGCCCCTTACTTGCTCCTCCGACAATGGCAACCTTACCTTCAAGACCTAAATTCATAGTTCCTCCTTGTATTCTCTTACGAGGGTGATCAGCTGTCTCTTAACATCACCCTCTTTCAATTTCATAGACAGGTAATTATAAAAAACAAGTGCCGCTATAGTCCGGTCAAAAATTGTGCCAAGAGTTGATGTAACAAATGATGCAATAACAGCATCAAGCATGCAACCTCCACCTGTGATTTTTCTCAATAAGGGGTTCCCAAGCTTCGTTTCAAATGTCTCTCTGCCATTTGTAACCCGATTAATTGCCCCAGTTACAACAAGTATCACAGAGTTTTCTTTGGCAAAATTGATCAGTTCTGACTCGTCAACTGGATCACCGACACTGTCAACACCTTTAAGGGAATTTTTCTCTGATCTGACAATAAATGCAGCTTCCCCATGATTCATGCGGATAATAGTGGGCTTTACATTTGTGATGATGGTTCTTGATATTCTGGAACGGAATTCACTTATACCGACACCTACAGGATCAAAAATCACAGGTATCCCTTTCTCCCTTGCTGCATTTCCTGCTTTAAGATAGGCTTCAAATCGTGGGGTATCCGGTGTGCCTGTGTTAAGGAGCAGAGAGTTTGCCTGTTGGGTAATTTCGGCAACTTCTTCCGGTGCGTGAGCAGCTATGGGAGAGGCACCAGTTGCGAGAACCATATCTGCAACTGATTCGATGGTAACAATATTTGAAATGATGTGAACGAGAGGTTTTCGAGCGCTCAGGTCTCTAAGGATTTTCGCCGAAAAATCTATATATTTTTTCTCTGAGTCTTTTAACATTTTCATAAGGGTCTCCTGAGTTGAAAACACTTGAAATTACAGCCACGCCGTGGACACCGAGTTTCAACACATCTTCAACATTTTCGGGATTGATCCCCCCTATAGCAAAGATCGGTATATTCAGGGTCTTGCAGGCTTTTCTCAAAAGCTCTGGTGATGTTCTGGGTTTTTCTGGTTTTGTCGGAGATTCAAAAGGGGAGCTGAATCCGAGATAATCCGCACCTTCCTCCTGCAATTTCAGGGCAAGCTCGAGGTTATCATAAGACGATGCGCCAACTATCCTGTCGGGTCCAAGTATTTCCCGGGCTTCTCTTACTTGATAATCCTCTTTTCCCACATGTACACCGTCGGCGTCCAGCTCACGGGCTATCAGGGGATCGTCATTTACAATAAAGGTCACACTGTATTTTGATGCAAGGGAACGGATTTTTTCACCGATTCTTAGAATTTCATCTCGTGGAAGACCCTTCAGTCTAAGTTGAAAGATATCAACACCGGCAGAGAAAGCCCTTTCAACAAGATTCGGAAGTTTTCCAGGAGGTGTCAAGGGGGAGTTTATGACATACAACCTACCCTTAATTTTCATGATTAAAAGTTTAAAGTATAGACTGAATTATGTTGATGGTTTATATCAGTGCAAAAAATATTTTACCAGCCCATTTCATTTTACAGAAAAACTCGCTTTACTTCTTCAAAATCCATCCACAGCCTCCCACGAAGTGGAAGGGCAACAAGAGCTTCTATTGGATCTCCCTAATATTCTCCGGCAAATTCTGCCCTATTGCCCTCCTCCCCCACAAAACAATCGTCCTGCTGTAGAGAAATGGTAGAAAAACCAGAAAAAATCGCCTTTTGAAAATAGATGACAAAAAACACACCACATCTCGCTCGCGGAAAATGGTGGACACACTACAAAACAATCGTCTTGCTGAGGAAGGTGATGGAAACTCTCGAACATCTTACAAAAGAGAAATGATGGGAACCAGTCGTTTCACGACCAATGGTTTTGCGGCAACAATCCGTTTTATGACGGAAACCGGGAGTCTTCACTGGCCACCAGTCGTATAGAGGCAGAAAATTCCCGAAATTCAACGCACGGTGCAAATAGCAATTAAAGAGCTACACTCTTCCCTTGCAAACTTTCGAACAACTTCCCTTTAATACTTGATAAATCCAATCCTCTTATCCTTGAACACAGCGTAATAGACTCCTGGTCGCAGATCAGATATCCTGACTCTTGCTGCCCCGGGATGGAGTTTCACATTCTTTACTGATCTGCCGGCAGGATCGTAAATTTTTACATCAACGGGCACGCTGAAATTACCGATATAGAGAAAATCTTTAACCACGGTTGTCATCTGATTTTCAACAGCTGATGATTCTCCAATACCCGTGAAAGTGTGCTCCTCGAGTATCCATTGATTCGGATCGAGCAGCAGGGATCTCGGACGACCGTTCACATAAACCGTGAATGTCTGAGTATCCAGGCTGTCCCACAGCGTAACATATTCAACCCCTAAATCTGTAACTATTTTGAACTCCAGAGGCATTTTGTAAGTAGGAACACCATGGGCATGAGACTGAACCTGATTGACAGTAATATCCATTCTGAATGTATCGCCACTCACAGGATAGGATGTATAGGAGTATTCATACACAGGATGACCGGGAGCAAATACCCATTCATCAAAGAACCATCCAAGGTCCTGTCCGGACACAGAGTCAACAACTTCTATAAATTCCGAAGTCACGGCATTTCCATAGGCAAATCTCTGTCCATACTCTCTCAAAATCCGGAAGAAAATAGAGTCTCCCACTATATACCTCAACATGTGCAGAACACTTGCACCTTTTTCATACACGACAACTCCCCACATGTAATCGGGGTCATAAACAGGGTACGGGGGATTGGGCTCGCCATTAAGATATGTTTCAAAAATGCGCGTCATGTATGCTCTTAGCCCCGAATTTCCGTACCTGTGTTCCCACCACAATGCTTCAGTGTAAGTGGCAAATCCCTCGTTCAACCAGATGTCCGCCCATGTCCCCAGTGTTACCCAGTCCCCCCACCACTGATGCCCCATTTCGTGCACTATCACCCAATCCCAGCTGGTTCCCCATCCGGCATTCGTGTTGATAAATGTATTCGTCTGATTCTCCATCGCCCCACCGATCGGAACCGAAGCATGAGCATATTTTTCCCCAAGATAAGGATAGGTGCCATAGATATCTGAAAGAAATTCAAGCATCTGTGGTGTCCTAACAAATTTATTTCGTAACCATGCGGTGTCGGAAGCTGGTAACCAGTGCCTGACAGGTAGATATTCTCCATTGATGTATGCAGAATCTTCGATAACAGCATAATAGTCTGATGCCGCAAAGACTATCAAATAGTTGGCTATTGGATAGTTTTCCCTCCAGTGAAATATAATATTTCCACCCACAATCGTTGAATCAACAAGTTCTCCGTTTGCAACCACAGTATAACCGATTGGTACCTTTATGTACTGATCAACAAGAGCCTTGTCCGTGGGTAGATCGTAAATAGGAACCCACCTTTTCGCTCCATAGGGTTCATCATCAACAAATGCAAGATGGTTTCCATACGCAAACCTCAGTCCACCACCAAAAACCCCACCACCGGATTGTGGATTACCATGGTAGAAGATACTCACCACTCCTGTATCGCCGGTATTAAGCGGCGTTGCAAGGTTTATCGTCAAAATAGAATCATTCCTTGCAAAAGAAGCAGCCCCGGAAATACTGTCCACAGTTAATCCTATTAGATGGAGAAAGATTGAGGAGAGATTGTCCACTTTACTTGTGAAAGTAACCACGTTGTAGGCGTCAATGGATTCCTGATTAAAATCAAGGTCCACATGTATCTCGTAATGAACGACATCGAAATCGTGGAGTGTATCCTCGTAACTTATTGAGCTGAAAGCCTTGTAAAACTTAGCCTTGCTGTCTCTCAATAATTTCCTCTGATAAGGCGTGGGGATCTGAACCATCAAAAGTAAAATCAGGGTAAAACTCATATCTGCCTCCTTTCCATAATTTTTGAAAAATTATAATGTTCCTGTCGGGAAATTTCCGTGCACGAACAAAATGTCCGGCAGATGCTTTGGGTGTTCAAAAAATATTTTTCACAATCATTTTCCCCACGCTGGATACCTCCTCTCCTTTTGAAAACAATTCCTCGGAAAAGCCTCTTCCCGGATGTTTGACCGCGTGGGACATGGGTTATATAATTATTTTAACGGAGGTGATACAATGAACCTGGGTTTTCAAGAGCTATTACTCATATTCCTTGTGGTCCTTCTGCTCTTTGGTGCCAAGAAGTTACCTGAGCTTGCCCGTGGCATGGGACAAGCCATGAGAGAGTTCAGAAAGGCTGCAAGCGAGGTTGAAGATACCATTGAGGATGTAAAAAAGACCGCAGAGGATAAAAAGGAATAACTGTTACATTTCCCGGAATCCCTCTTTTTACTCACACTCGGGCATTAATGTTGTCAAAATTATTTCATCAAACCCCAGGCTTTTGGTAAATAAGTTGTCAAAAACGGCGTGTACATAAGAAGTATCAACGCCGAGAAAGCCGCAATTATAAATGGAACCGCTGCCTTTGATATGTCCTCAAAATCGACCTTCGCTATATTCGCCGCAACAAACAAATTAACACCCACAGGTGGCGTTATCTGACCTATAGCAAGATTGATTGTCATAATCACACCAAACCACAGGTAGTTCCAGCCAAACTTATCCAGTACGGGCAGGAGAATTGGCATGAATATGAAGTAGATGGAAATTGCATCGAGAAACATCCCTGCTATCAAAAGGAGAATGTTTATCATAAAAATGGCAACAACTGGAGTCTTACCAATCGATAGAATAAAGCCGGTGATTTTATCCATCAGCCCGAGGGTTGAACCTGTCCAGGAAAAAATTCCCGCAAATGTAACGATTATCATGATAACTGACGCATTAACAGCGGCATCTACCATCAACCTGTATAAGTTTTTGAAGTCGATCGTCCTGTATATAAACACACCAACGAAAAGTCCATAAAAAACTGCGACAGATGCAGCCTCTGTGGGCGTAAAGATCCCCCCGTAGATGCCACCCAGAATTATCACCGGCGCAAGAAGAGCCCAGAACGCTTCTTTGAAACTAACGAGCACCTCTTTGAACGTGGGAAACTCCTCTTTTCTGTAGCCCTCTTTTTTGGCAATCACATAGGCAGCGGTCATCAATGAAAAACCAACGATAATCCCGGGTATAATACCACCTGCAAAAAGTGCAGGAACGGATGTATTTGTAATGGTTCCGTAAATTATCAATGCTATACTCGGTGGTATCACAATTCCAAGACTACCCGCTGCGGCAACAAGTGCGGCTGCAAAGTTGGCTCTATAACCCGCCTTTTTCATACCGGGAATGAGAATCGTACTCAACGCAGCTGTGTCCGCAGGACCAGATCCCGAAATAGCTGCCCAGAACATACCAACAAGAACCGTAACAATCGCAAGACCACCTGTAACAAATCCGGCAAGCTTCTTCATAAAAAGTACCATCTTCTCCGCCATTCCCGCTCTGTCCATTATAACACCTGCAAGCACAAAGAAGGGAATAGCAAGAAGAGGGAATTTGGCTATACCCGAGTAAAAGTTGGGCGAAAGAATGTCGATACCCAGGTTATAGATGTAAATAAAGGAAATCCCCGCAACAGCAAGTGAAATTGCTATAGGAACACCAAAGGCAACAAGTAGCAAAAAGATTACAAAGAGTAAAAACTCCATCTTTAAAGCTCCTTGTATGTTTTTACTGCTGCTTCAATAGCTCTAATTATGATGATAATTGAACCAAAAGGAACCCCGACAATGTAGATCCACTCCGGAATATTCAGAGCCATGGTCCTCACATCAAGTACTATCTCATTCTTCACATGCCAGATACTGTAGTAGAAAAGAATCAAAAAGACGGCCACCGTGAGCACAGTTGAGAGCACAAGGAAAAACTTCTGAGCTCCACGGGGCATACTTTTCACCACAAAGCTCACTCCAAGATGTGCCTTCTTTTTAAATGCGAGCGCAGCACCAAACATGGTAAGCCACACAAAGAAGTTAACTTCGATCTCCTCGGTAAAGGCAAGGGAATACTTGATGAAATAACGGGTAATCACATTTACGAAAGCGAGGGTAACGAGGACGGACAGGATGATAAAAAGCATGATTTCTTCAAAATGGGTGAAGAAATACTTCAGGTAATACCCGAAGCCTCTTTTGTTTGCAGTCATAAAGATCCTCTAAGAAGAATTTTTTATGGGGGGCGGCGGCTCTGTGAGCCGCCGCCCCCCATCATCATACTTACTGAACCGATTTGATCGCCTCTTCCGCCGCCTTCACAAGATCTCTCCCGATAATCGGGACCCATTTCTTGTAAACCTTCTCGGTCTTCGCCTTGAATGCCGCTCTCTCCGCATCACTCAAAATCGTTACATGCATACCCTTGGACTTTAAGTATTCAATTGCCATCAGATTTCCACCAACAAGACCGCACCTTGCCTTGGCAACCTCCTCAGCAAGTGCGATCTCCGCAGCCTCTCTGATCGCCTTCTGATCCTCAGGCGAGAAGGAGTCCCACACCTTCTTGTTCACACCCATGATCAGTGGATCAATGAGATAGTGCCAGATCGTGATGTATTTGTGGAATTCGTAAACCTTGTAAGGGATAATCACAACATTGATCGGGTTTTCCTGCCCGTCCACGACACCCTGTCTGAATGCCGTAACAGCTTCACCCCAGTTCATTGATGTAGGATTGGCGCCGAGAGCCTTGTATATGTCAATGAAAATGGGGGATCCAACCACTCTGATCTTCAGACCTTTGAGGTCATCGGGTGTCTTTATTGGATGCTTACTGTTGGTAATCTCTCTAAATCCGTTCTCACCCCAGCCGATACCCACAACGCCGAGCTTCTCAAGCTGTTTAAATATCATCTTGCCGGGTTTACCGTGAGTTACAGCATCAACCTGTGCATACCCTTTATCTCCGGCAGCGAAGAAGAATGGCAGGGAGAAAAGATTCAGGGATTTCACTGTCGTGGACCAGTTTATTGTAGAGCCGAGGGCAAAGTCTGCCACTCCGGTCTTCAGGAGCAGAAATTCGTTGGTCTGCTTTCCAGCAAAGAGCTGGCCGCTGAAATAGGGTTTGATGTTGACCCTACCGTTGGTCTTCTCTTTCACCAGCTGGACGAATCTCAGAACTGCCTCACCCCATGGACCTTTGGGACCAACGACTACACTGAGTTTGTATTCCTTCTTGTACTTGGCATGTAGTGCGTTGGGTGTGAACCCAACGATGAGGACCAGAGCTATGATTGCACCTATTATTTTACGCATAATTTGACCTCCTTTTACTCTTTATTCTGGGCGATTTGAAAAACAATATCGCCCTCATCGTTTATAGCCGTGGCAATAAGCCAGGCAACTCCTTCGGCTGGCTTCTCCTCGAGAAACTTTATTCCCTTTTTCTTAAGCTCTTCCATATCTTTCTCTATGTCCGTGGAGAGATAAGCTACATGGTAAAGCCCCTCCCCGTGCTTTTCCAGAAACCTGTAGGGTGCACTTCCTGGCTTCCGGGGCTCAATCACCTCCACATACTGCTCACCTGTTTTCATCAATACTATGTCAAGATCCCAGGCTTCATAATGGAGTTTTTTAACAAATTCAAAACCCAGGATCTCCTCAAAATACTTCGTCAACCCTTCAAGGTTGTCTGTGATATATGCTATATGGTGAACCCCTTTGATCATGATTTACAATTCCCTCAGATTTTCGAGATAATCTTTCAATGCTTTCAAAAAGGCTGCTGCAGGAGCTCCATCAACAGCTCTGTGATCAAAGACGAGTGTGAGTTTTACTGTTGGTTTAATATGAAGTCCACCATCAATCACAACGGGTCTCTCCTTGATGGTCCCGATTCCGATTATTGCAATCTGTGGAGGATTGAGGACAGGTGTAAACCACTCAATGTCGTAGGCGCCGAGATTAGAAACGGAAAAGGTGCCACCCTCAAGGTCTCGAAACTCGAGCTTTCCTGTGCGCGCCTTTTCAACCAGTAAACGGGCCTCTCTTGCGAGCTCAACGAGAGATTTCTCATCCGCCTTTCTCAGCACAGGTGAAACGAGCCCCTTTTCTGTATCAACTGCCATGGATAGGTTGACTTCATCCAGAAGTTCGACTCCATCCTCACGCACTATTCCATTCATGTACGGAAAATCCTTCAATACATTTGCTATGGCTTTGAGGAGGATGTCGTTGTAGGAAATCTTTATATCTGCCCATCTATTTTTGACTCTCTCACGGAATTTAACGAGATTTGTGGCGTCAACCTCAACTGTTTCTGCTACTCTCGGAGCCTGCCACGCCTGAGTCAGACGCTTTTTGATAGTGCCTCTTATGCCTTCAAAAGGAACAAACTTCTCGACTTTTCTCTCAACTGTCGGTTTTTCCACTGCTTCAGGTACCTCTGCCTCCTTTTTCATTGATTCAGCAAATTTGAGAACATCCTCTCTCGTAATGCGGCCCCGTGGTCCTGTACCCTTTACCTTTGTGAGGTCAACACCGAGCTCCTTTGCCAGCTTTTTTGCGGCAGGTGAGGCAACGACCCGTGTCTTTGCAGGTTTTTCAACTTTTACCTCTGGTTCGGGCTTCTGCTCCTCTTCCTCTCCAACCTCTTCGGGCTCGGACAGCTTTTCAATGTCTGCTTCTGTCAGAGTCTCACCTACAGCTGCGACGATACCTATAACGGTTCCTGGTGGGACTTCTTCTCCCTCTTTCACGAGGATTTTGTAAAGGATACCGTCAGCCGGTGATTCGAGCTCATACTCAATTTTTTCGGTCAGAATGTCTGCAACAACCTCTCCTTTTTTGACCTCATCACCTTCCTTTTTACGCCATGAGCCAACCTTACCCGTTTCCATGGTGAGGCCCAGCTTTGGCATCACCAGTTTCCACGCCATCTTATACCTCCTCAAGAACCTGTTTTACGGCTTTGTAAACATCGTCAGCATCGGGAATAACGCGTTTTTCAAGTGGTGGACTAAAAGGTATAGGCACATGCTCCGCTCCCACACGGACGATTGGAGCATCGAGATAGTCGAAGAGTTTTTCCTGAATCTGTGAAGCGAGCTCGGCACCCACACCTCCAACCTTCCAGGATTCGTGGGCTATCACCACCCTTCCGGTCTTCTCAACTGAAGCTGCTATTGTATCGAAGTCAAAGGGCCACACTGTCCTGAGATCAATAACTTCGACACTGATACCTTCTGCCTCGAGCCTTTTTGCTGCCTCAAGTGAGTGGTGAACCATCATGGAATAGGTGATAACCGTAACATCACTACCCTCACGCTTAACATCGGCCTTTTTCAAAGGTATTATGTAATCTTCCTCCGGTACAGGGCCCTTGAATTTAAACAGTTTTTTGTGCTGGAAAAATAGAACGAGGTCGTCGTCCCTTAGGGCTGATTTTAGCAATCCTTTGACATCGTAAGGGGTAGAGGGAACAACGACTTTCATACCCGGTGCGTGCATAAACCAGGCTTCAAAAGATTTTGAGTGATGAGGACCTGCAGCGAGGCCAGCTCCATCAGGAGCCCATATTACAAGAGGCATCTTGGACTGGCCACCGAACATGTAACGCATGGTGGCTGCCTGAGAGACGATTTCATCCATCGTAATGGTTATGAAATCAGCAAAATGGAGGTCAACAAGGGGCCTCATGCCAGTCAGTGCAGCACCCACACCAGCGCCCACAATAGCAGTCTCGGATATAGGGGTATCGAGGATCCTGTCGGGGAACTTTTCGGGAATGCCAACAAACTGACCAAAAATTCCACCATGGGCAGTGAGATCCTCACCGATAATAAAAATCGTGGGATCCTTTTCCATCTCTTCAATTAAAGCCTCGGCAGTTGCCTGTGCAATTGTAATTTCTCTCATTTTCAAAGCCTCCTATTCAAGAGGGTTGACAAAAACATCTTTCAACGCCTCTTCTGGATCTGGATAAGGACTCTCCTCTGCGAATTTCACCGCCTCATCAGCCTCTTTCTGATACTCTGCCCAGATTTTTTCCTTTTCTTCAGGTGTGAGCCAGCCCTTTTCAAGAGCGATTTTTTCGAACCGCCCGATAGGCTCCCTCTTCCAGAACTCCTGCACCTCTTCCTGAGTGCGATATTTTTCCGGGTCACCGATAAAGTGTCCTTTCAACCTATAGGTCTCACAGCTCATAAGTGTGGGACCTTCACCCCTTCTCGCCCGCTCTACCGCCTCTTTTGCCGCCTCATAAACTGCAAGAACATCGTTGCCATCACACCTGATACCGGGTATGTTGTAAGCACATGCCCTCTTGGCTACATGCTCGACAGAAAGTGTGCGGGTTCTCTTTGTTGTGGATGCGTACTGATTGTCTTCATTAACAAAAATGATGGGCAATTTCCATATAGCCGCCATGTTCAATGCCTCATGAAAAGTGCCCCTGTTGGATGCACCATCACCAAAATAGGCAACAACCACCTGGTCCGTTTTTCGGAGTTTTATCGAAAGTCCAGCACCCACAGAGATTGGGAACTGACCACCCACAACTCCATTGGCACCGAGCATGCCGATGGAGAAGTCTGCAATGTGCATGGAACCGCCCTTGCCTTTGCAATAGCCGGTAACTTTTCCGTAATTTTCAGCCATCATCTTTTTCATATCCCCACCCTTGGCAAGAGTATGCCCATGACCTCTATGGGTGGAGAGAATGTAATCATCCTTTCTCAGGTTGGCGCTTACACCTGCCGCTATTGCCTCCTCACCGATGTAAAGATGCACAAATCCAGGAAGCTTTCCCTCGAGGAAAAGCTTCTCTGTTACGGTCTCAAAGACCCGTATTCGAACCATCGTCCTGTAGAGTTTTAAGGCGGTACTCTTATCAATTTCGGACATAGTTTACCTCCTTTGATTTCGTAATCCGCGAATTTTCCCCCTCCCCGAGACCAGGTCCATGGGGAGGGGATTCCTTTCCCCTGGAGGTGTGCCGTATGAATTCCACGGGAAACTTTATTCCAAGATAATCCTCAAGATTTTTTACAAAAATCCTCTTAATTGTCTCCATATCCTGATCTTTTCCCGTCAACTTCTTAAGTGAAGTCATTTTTACCCCTTTAATCCCGCATGGGATGATCATGTCAAAATACCTAAGATCCACATTTACATTGATGGCGATGCCGTGAAAGGTAACCCATTTCCTGACTGCGAGCCCTATGGACGCAATTTTCTCGTCCCCCACCCATATCCCCGGATATCCCTTTTTGATATAGGCATCAAAGCCGTACGATCTGATAAGATCTGCACCTGCGCGAAGTATGTTGCGGGAAAAATCATGTACATCGCTTACTTTGAAAATGAAGTAAGCGACCAGCTGCCCCGGACCATGAAATGTTACATTACCTCCTCTCTCAACTTCATAAACAGGGATGTTTGAATTTGAAAGGATGTTCTCATGTCCGCCATGTTTACCGATTGTAAAAACAGGGGGATGCTCCACAAGGATCAGGGTATCAGGAATCCTGCCCTGTATTCGAGCTTCTACAAGCTCAATCTGTAAAGTTCGAACTTCTCCGTAATCACGGAGACCAAGATCATAAAAGAGCCCGGCTCTCATCAATTTACATATATTGCAATTTTACTGCCACTCAAAACTCAAGTTTTTATGGGAATTACAGCCTTTTCAGAATCCGAAGATTGTAAACAAAATTTACACTGGTGTAAAAATTTGTAAATGACCCTCAGAAGTGGTTGTTAAAAAAATTTA
The DNA here is from genome assembly GCA_964571845.1 of uncultured bacterium. Lineage (GTDB taxonomy): Bacteria > Hydrothermota > Hydrothermia > B15-G9 > WFZT01 > WFZT01. The sequence goes on from CAZNDM010000031.1 coordinate 38,185, forward strand.
CAAAAGGTGGGATCAGGTGGACTTCTTGTTTATCTTCTGAAGAGCAATTCTCACAAATCCATCGGCCTCCTCGAGGTACTTCACCGCTGTGTCATAATCCACATTGCCAAGTATCATAACTATGGCAATCTTCACACTTCCTCTTGCCTTCTTTAAATACTCCTCCGCAGTTTCGTAATCAACACCTGTGGCAATCATTATCACCCTCTTTGACCTCTCGACCAGCTTCTGAGATGTTGCCCACAGGTCCACCATCATGTTTTCGTAAACTTTCCCCAGCCTGATCATGGCAGCTGTTGAGATCATATTCAGGACCAGTTTCTCAGCGGTTCCCGCTTTCATTCTCGTGGACCCCATAACAACCTCTGGACCTGTAGCAGGGCATATCAACACATCCACATCAACATCAACTTCCTCACGGGGTATTGCGGTTATAAATCCGGTCTTTGCTCCTACACTTTTTGCATATTCGAGTGCACCAAGCACATAAGGCGTCCTCTTTGACGCCGCAAGTCCGATGACGAAATCCTTTGAAGTAAGCCCCCTTTCCATGAGGTCCTTTTTACCGTCCTCCCTCAGGTCCTCTGCCCCTTCTACTGCCCTTATTAATGCACCGTACCCACCTGCAATCAATCCCTGAACAAGATAGTGAGGTGTCCCATAAGTGGGCACAAGCTCCACAGCATCGAGTATCCCGAGTCTGCCAGATGTCCCCGCTCCTATGTAAAAAATCCTGCCACCGTTTTTTATCGTTTCCACATAGATCTCAACTGCACGGGCTATGTACGGAATCTCTTTGCCAACTATCTCTGCAACCTTTTTATCCTCGTTGTTGATAATCTTCAAGACCTCTTCTACGGGCAATATGTCAATATCCTTGGATGCAGGATTCCTCTGCTCCGTCAAAAGATCCTTTATTTCATCAAATACCGGATTTCTCGGCATAAATCTCCTCTCACTTACTTGATTATATGAAGCCAATCACCAAGCAAAAAACCGACTCTTCCGATTAAAATCGAAACTCTTGCCATAACAGTGAAACCAAAGGATGCTCCAAATGAGATCATGATAAAAGCAATGCCTACACGGGCAACCTTCCCGAAGACACCTTTATGCTCCTGAGAAAAGAAAAAGTAAAAAATCGTCGTTATAACACCCACAATTAGCAACCAGTTGTTGAGTGTACCGAGCGGGTTATTCTTCACCCATAGATCGAGGATCGTTGCCCTCATCTGCGGGAAAAGTACACCCTGAATAGCTCCTGTCAGTCCCAGTCCTGCTCCAAGTCCAACGGTAAACGCCATTGGCCATCTTGATATCCAGGCATAACCCGGTATGAGTCTGAACAGCATCATGATACTGAACACGAGGGGAATGAGCAGGAAAAGATTTTCTCCGGCGAGTCCACTCTTTATCATGGGTTTCACAAGCAACGGGTAAACGGTAAAGCTCCACACATAAATCAACCAGAACGCAGCTGAAATTCCTACATAAAGGTGCTCGGCTATCTTGTAAAAAGGATTATCCTTGTAGAGAAAACTGAAGATCGCAAGCGTAAAAAATGCAGCAAGCCATGTCCCTATCAGTTCAATCATGCCCTTGACCTCTTTTGCAAAATGTAACCAAGGTTTCCAATCAAAATCAAAAGTATTATCAGCAGATGCACACCTGACTGGGCTGGCATCCCACGAACACCGAGATACGGATGGTTTATCAGTGTCTCATACTCAGCCGCACCTTTCAATCCGGCAAGCAATCCCTTTATCTGGCCGGATTGAAGATAGGGATAACTCTCAGGACCCATTACAGCAGTTACACCGATGATCACAGGCACTCCAAACCTTGCCTGTGCAAACTGTATCCAGGATGCCCATGTCCCTCCTGAGGCAAGATCAATCACGAGAGCAATGTCATCATAACTGTGTATATTCCTCGTAACAGGCAATGAATCGAGAGGTGTACCGAAGGCATCTTCAGGAAAAACATCCCTGATTTCCCGACCAATTGAAACTATCACAGCGTCCCATCCTGGCTTATAACCAAGATTCACAAAGTCCACCCCATACTTCTTACCATACTCCTTGGCAACTGCTCTCAAAACCTGTGATCCTATGGGGATGTTGACCGCATTCTGAAGCGCAAGAATACCAACCTTAAGATCTTTTTTGAACGCATGTCTGAGAATGGCATAAAGCATCGGGTTCATCTCAGGAAATGTACTCGGACCATAATCTATTCCAATGAGGATAAAAGAACCCGGAGGCAGTGAGTCAATAAATTTGTAAGCCTTCTCAACTGGCTCAGTAATTGTAACTTTTGCCTTTATCCCCAGTATCATGGGTAAGGCAACCACGAGAAAAACCATCAGGTAAATGACCTGTCTATTTATGTTTGCGAGTATCCTGCCTATCGTATTCATCTCAGATACGGTTTCTCAATTCCAAGTATAATTCTCAAAGACATTCCGACTGAGCCCAGAGCAACACCTATCAGAATACCTCTCTGTGCAGCAAGATTGGGAATCTGCATGATCCATTCAGCAAAAGAGGGCATTCCAGACCAGATCTGTGCTCCAATGGGCACCCTGCCAAGCATAACAATGACAGCGGCTATCAACAATAGTGATGCCTCCACCGTTCTTATCTTCATCGCCCTGTATGCAGCAGACGCAATGAAGAAAGCCAGTAAGGCAAACATCGTGGACTGCAAAGGAACTTCTGCGTAGTTAAAAATGAACATAAAAGGCGAATTAGGCGCAAATGCATCACCATATTTCTTTATGGAGTAAACACCAAGTACAAAAGTGATGAGGAAACCGGCAATGAGGAACGAGCTATAGATGAGATTTTCTCCACGCTTTATCCGCTTGTAATGGTTGTTCAGCAAACTCTGAACACCGATCAACATGGCAACTCCAGTAACCACCGAATACCAGACGAGCATCTTCTGCTGAAGTCCGCCAAACGGTCTATGTGGAATAAAAAACGCCAGCACCGCAAAAAGCGCAGTTATTCCCGATATTAAAAAAGGTATCTCCTTCCTCATTTCGCAATCAAAAGTTTTGCAAAGTCAAATATTCCAAGAAACTTTGAAAGAATAGCAACAACGAGGAAAACAATAATAAATGCCTTGGCGTAGTCTTCTGCCTTCAAGGATCCAAGTGTAACAGGATCCTTGGACAGATAGGCTGATGCAGCGAGCATCTCTTCTCCGATCAATGTGTAATCGCATGCAGCAACAAAGAACGGCAACTGGGTGGTCGATGTCGTCCCGGCAATCTGGATGGCTCCAATGGAATAAGCGGTCTCAGCAAGTATCAGTGATTCCGCATAAAAGTATCCCTGAAGGAATACAGCCCCCGGCTTCTCCCTCATCAAAATACCATCAACACCCGCAGTGTATCCAAACTGGTCGCTCGTGAGATAATAGATATTGTTAGGATTGTATAGATCGGGCCTCCCTGCATCCATGTACGCCTCTTTAACAACCTCCTGAGCCGTTGTCATGACCATGGGATCCGCATTGGGCATGATAAGATCCACTTCATACTCAGCAGCCTTTTTGGCAACTCTCCTCAAAATACTGAGACTCGCAATCGTAGGGATGGAGTTTATGCCGAGCAGACCCGGGATATAAACAATCGGTTTACCAAGCTCTGCGGCTCGTCCAACTGCATCGTCAATAGCCTCAAGCCCCGATATTTTCCGGATAAAAAGGTCCTCACCCTTCCTCGCTTTTTCAATAAAATACACGAAAAGACCGCCAAGAAAGATGATTGCAATGAGTATTCCCAGGCGGTTGGAGTTGAACCAGGTCGCAACCGTTTTAACGGGACCTATTATTTCAGTTTCCTCCTGTGATCCGTCCTTTGTTATTGCAACGACTTTGTAATAGTACTCTTTACCCGGCTCGAGCCCTCGATCCTTGAATGTTTCACCGACAACAAAATCCTGAACGAGTTTCAGATTTTCGGGAGTTTCCCCTCGATAGATGGAGAAGCTACGGTACTTACCCGATTTCCATGGGAGTTTGATGGTGATACTCGTTCCATCGTCGTTGGGGGTGTCGTATATTTGGACATTAAGTGCAAGTAAAATCAAAAGGAGTCCAATCATCGGCCTGTATTTTATTGCTATCTAAGGAAACATTCAAATTTGGAAAAAGAAGTGGGGCGAGGCCGCCTGTACAGGCGGCCTCGCCCCACTTCCGTTTCCAACTCAATTTAAAACACTATACCCCTCAACCACACAATAAATGGAGCAAACACAAGGGAGACAATTGCCATGAGCTTCAGAAGAATGTTGAGTGATGGTCCAGCTGTATCTTTGAACGGATCACCAACTGTATCTCCCTCAACTGAAGCCTTGTGAGCGTCAGATCCCTTTCCGCCTCTGTTACCAGCCTCAATCCACTTCTTGGCATTGTCCCATGCAGCACCTGCATT
>CAZNDM010000032.1:0-38705 GCA_964571845.1 uncultured bacterium
TCAGAATAGCTACATGCACATCCGGCAAAAGGGAGGGAACCTTTTCCTCAATGTTTCTGGCAAGCTCCACAAGCCCGCCCGAGTAAACAATTCCAAACTCCGGCTCAGAAATTCCAAATTTGACACCATCTTCAATCCCATGCACCAGATCAAAGTGCCCATCGAGTCCAAGAGAATTGATCAGCTCAGAAGGTCTTACAAGGATTCTATCTGCCCCCTCACTCTTCAAAAATTTTATAAGATCCTCTCTCAGCTTACTGCTGTCAACGAGAAAGACTTCGCAGTCGTTGTTCTTCAGTTCCTCTATGAATCTCTGTGTTTTTTCCATTGCTCTCTAAAGGTTTTCCCTGATAGTGGCTCAAGATCTTTGTACTTCGTCCACTCAGAAAGTATGAAGGGAAGTCCCTTGATCCTGTTGTCTTTCACAAACACAGATTGGAGCTTAGACGCAATTGAGAATCCCACCCTGTTCAGGAAGGGTTTTGTCATAAGCTTGCTCCATGTTTCTACCAGAATCTTTTCAGCAAACCTGCCTCCCTCCTTTTCCACCACCCGTCTCCTCAGCTCGAGCAGGATTCGCGGTATATCAATTCTCACCGGACATATCTCTTTGCAGGCTCCACATAGGGTTGACGCAAAAGGCAGATCCTTCGCCACTTCATGGCCAAAGATGGCATAAGTCCAGATAATCCCGATAGGTCCGGAATAAACACTGCCGTAAGCATGACCCCCGACGAGCTGGAAAATCGGACAGACATTTGAACACCCCCCGCATCTGATGCACATCAGAGCCTCCTTCAACACCGGATCTTTCAGCATCCTCCTCCTTCCGTTGTCTATAAGCACAATGTGCACCTCACGACCGGGAGATACGGTTGAAAAAATATTGGTGTACACAGTCTGCCTCTGTCCCGTACTGCTCGGAGCAAGAATTTTTAAAAATACAGGGAGATCCCTGAACCCGGGGATAAGTTTTTCAATACCGGTCACAGCAATGTGAATTCCGGGAAGTGTGGTTGACATTCTGGCATTTCCTTCATTTTCAACGACCACAAATGAACCTGTATCGGCAATAAGGAAATTTGCTCCGGACATTCCTGCATCTGCTTTGAAATACTTCTCCCTCAAAAACCTTCTCGCAAATTTTGTAATCTCCTCCGGATCTTCTGTGTAATCCATACCAAGTTTTTCACTGAAAAGCTTTGCTATCTCCCTCCTCGTTAAATGGATCGCAGGTGCCGTGATGTGTGAGGGCTTTTGACCTGCTACCTGAATAATGAACTCACCGAGATCAGTTTCAAACTTGGTAATTCCATGGGCTTCAAGAAAGGGATTAATCTCGATCTCCTCCTGAGTCATGGACTTACTGGACACGACCGTCCGAGCATCGTGACTTCTCAGGATTTCGAGGATAATGTTCCTTGCCTCGTCTGCGTTCCCTGCCTCGTGGACGATGAATCCGTTCTTCTTTGCGTTTTCTTTGAACTGGGATAAATAATCTTCAAACCTTGAGATGACCTTTTCTTTGGCTTCTCTTGCTCGATCCCGCAATTCCTCAAAGTCGGGTATTCTGCTGAGGGTTTCTAACCTTTTCTCAAGTGCATGTGCAGTTGCCCTCTGAACAGCATTGACAACAACGGGATCGCTCAGAATCTTTATAACATTTTTTCTGAAATCAATCTTCTCCATGATCGAGTCCGTAAGCGAGGATTTCGACGATGTGAACAGGTTTCACATGGATTCCCTTCCTTGACAGCACACCTCCCAGATTCATGAGGCAACTGAGATCAGAAGATGTGAGATACTCAGGTGAGATTTCCCTGATACTCTCAACCTTGCGCTCAGCCATTCTGTAAGAGAGCTCCGGGAATTTAAGAGAGAAGAGTCCACCAAAACCGCAGCATGTCTGCTCAAGTTTCATGGGCGTAAAGACTGCGCCTTTGATGCTTCTCAAAAGCTCTTTTGGCTCGTCTTTGACGCCGAGTCCCCTGAGATAGTGGCATGATGCATGGTATGTTACCTTCCCGGTGAACTTTGAGGGTATCTCTTTAACCTGCAAAACCTTTGTGAGAAACTCTACCACTTCAAAGAGGCGAGCTTTTATCTTCTCAACTTTCCGTAGGATTTCGGGTTCATTTTTAAAGAGTTTTTCGTAATTTTCCCGGATCATGTGGACACACGATCCGGACGGGGCAACAATGTAATCAAATCCGGGGACATCGTAAATATCGAGCCAGGCAAGCGCCATTTTGCGGGCTTCTTCCCAGTATCCCACATTAAAAGCGATCTGACCACAGCAGGAGGGTTTGTCCGGGACATGAACATCAACGCCAAAGTGTTTGAGGACTTTAACAGTGGCAAAACCAATTTCGGGTTTGATGTGGTCAACGAGACATGTGGGGAACAGGAGGACTTTCATCTCGTGGAAATTTTAACCTTTCCGGTGGAAAGGGTCAAACGGATGGGGGCGGAACCCCCGTACGGGGGTTCCGCCCCCATCCTGAAATCAAATCCCTATTCCCTCAGCCAAGAACCTCTTTTAGCTTCTCCGCCGCCTCCACTATGTACTCCGTTGCAATTGAATACGCAAATCTGATGAAATTATGGGGAGAACCAAAGTTGTGACCGGGTATTGAGCCTATGTTGTGCTCAAGCAAGTACCTCTGCAGATGCACCCCGAGATTGGCATCAGGCTCAACTTTCACACCTTTCTTCTCCATAACTTCCCTGTACTTCTGCTCGTCAATCTCGGGAAACAGGTAGAAAGCCCCCCTTGGCGGCCACTCGATCTTGAAAAACGGTATGGATTTCAAACTTTCGTACAGGATGTCCCTGCGCTTCTGGTACTCTTTGACCATCTCTCTCGTGTAATCATCGTACTCGGGCTTGAGAGCCTCGGCAGCACCCCACTGTGCAACAGAGTTTACGCCGTTTGTCGTGTAAAGCAGAAGTTTTCTTGCTCTCGTGAGAATTTTCTCGTTTTCGATGTAGGTGTACCCAATCCTCAAGCCAGAGAACGCCTGAGATTTTGACATGGAAAAAGATGGAAAGAACAGTTCAGGGTTGAGATAGAAAATGGTTTCGTATTCGACTCCGGGATAAACGATGTCTTCGTATGCGACATCTTCAACGAGAAAAACCCCGTATTTTTCAAGTATCCTGGCAAGATTGTGCATGTACTCTTTGTCTCCAACGCCGCCCGTGGGGTTTCCCGGATTAACATAAACGGCCGCCTTGGGTTTTTCTTTTTTAATCGTGTCTTCAAGTTCATTCAGGTCCCAGTTGAAATCAAGTTCCTTTTTTGTCGGAAGTTCAATGATTTCAGCGCCTGTTAGCATAGAGATGTTTTTAATTGAAATCCAGACAGGAGCCTGAATGAGAATCTTGTCACCGGGTCCAACGAGTGAGTGGATTAGCATGTAGAGTGTTCCCATCCCACCCTGACCGACGAGAATGTTTTTTGTGCTTCTGGCTTTGAGATTGTTTTTTCTTGCCAGTTTTTCAGCTATGACCTGCTTCAGAGGCTCGATCCCGGATCCCTCGGTGTAAAAAGTCTTGTTCTCGTCAATAGCTTTTTTCATTGCTTCTTTGACAGCTGGATGAACATTGAAGCTGGGTGTCCCGCTCTCAAGGCGATACACCTTCTCCCCTTTACGCTGTTTTTCAAGCAGCCTGTCCCTTATTACGACTATTTCACTCAACGGTACTTTGTCGATTAGTTCAAGCATAACACATCCTCCCTGAAAATCTTTTTATTTGCATATTTATGCATATTTTGCATAACAATGGACATACCTGCCCCTTCTGTGGGTTCAGGCGTCAATTTTATAGAACACGGGTAAATTTCAGGGGATCACTATCTCCAGCTTTCTTGAGAGCTCGTCCAGATGAGAAATATAAACCAAAACATCGAATTTAACAACATCCTCGATTTTTTCGGGCCATTCAACCATTGTGAATGCATCAGGGTCTTTTAAAATTTCAAAAAATCCGGCAGGGTACAATTCTCCGGGATCCTCCACGCGGTAAAGGTCAACATGGTATATTTTTACAGAATTCTTGTATTCGTTTATCAGAGTAAACGAAGGGCTCCTCACCTCCTTTATTCCGAAGAATTCGGCGAATCCCCTGACAAATGTCGTTTTCCCCGCTCCAAGATCCCCGTAAAGAGCGATCAATTTAGGTGGTTTTATTGATCCTGCCAGTTCAGCTGCGACTCTTTTCGTCTCCTCAGGGCTCTTTGTGATGTATTCACTTCTTGCGGTTTTCATCAACTTTCATCAAGCCAAGGAACGCTTCATGGGGCAGTTCAACCTTGCCCAGTTTTTTGAGCCTCTTTTTGCCCTCTTTTTGTTTTTCAAGGAGTTTCCTCTTTCTCGTTATGTCACCACCGTAACACTTCGCCGTTACATCCTTCCTGATAGCCGGTATCCTCTCCTTGGCTATCACCCTCTTGCCTATTGCCGCCTGAATGGCAACATCAAATAGCTGTCTTGGAATCAGCTTTCTCAGTCTCGTAACGAGCTCTCGCCCCACATAGTACGCCTTTTCCCTGTGAACGATCACAGAAAGTGCATCAATTCTCTCTCTCGCCACAAGGATATCGAGCCTGACAAGATCAGATTCCCTGTATTCGAGGAATTCGTAGTCAAGGGAGGCGAATCCCCTCGATACACTTTTGAGTCTGTCAAAGAAATCGAATATCACTTCGGCGAGTGGCAGCTCGTACTCGATGATCATGGTGCGCGAATCAAGGTACTGCATGTTTTTCTGAATTCCCCGTCTTGACTGGCAGAGCTCAACAATAGGACCAATGTACTCCTGTGGGGTTATGATCTCCGCTTTTACAAAAGGTTCGAATGCCCTCTTGAAATCGTCGGGGAAGTCCTTTGGTGAATTGATCTCAATTATTTCCCCGTTGTTCAGCTCCACCCTGTACTTAACATTTGGCGTGGTGATAATGACATCGAGTCCGAACTCTCTTTTTAACCTCTCTTTGAAGATTTCCATGTGAAGCAGGCCAAGGAAGCCGACCCTGTAGCCGGGTCCGAGCGCGGGAGAGACCTCGCCCTGATAAACCAGTGCGGCGTCGTTGAGCTTTAGCTTCTCCAGAGCCTTTTGAAGTTCCGGGAATTCCGAGGGAATGGTTGGATAGACGCCTGCATAAACCATGGGTTTTGGCTCCCTGTATCCGGGCAAAGCCTCTGTTTCTTCAAAAAACCGCGCATCCACAATGGTGTCTCCCACACGAGCATCTCGCAGGTCCTTGATGCCCGCTATGACATAACCCACTTCACCTGCGACGAGTTTGTCTGTTTTTTCAAACTTGGGCCTGAAGTAACCAACCTCTGTTACTTCGTAAACCTTGCCACTCGATTTGAAAGCTATCTTCATGCCGGGTTTGATGACCCCGTCAAAAACGCGGACAAACGGTACAGCTCCCCTGTAATCGTCAAATTTCGCATCGAATATCAGGGCTTTCAAAGGCTTCTCCGGATCTCCCTCTGGAGGGGGAACCTTTTCAATGACAGTTCTGATCAGCTCTTCGACACCCCAGCCCTCCTTTGCCGACACCTCGAGAATGTGATCGTCTCCAAGAAGTTCGATCAACTGCTCCTTTACCCTCTCAGGATCCGCATTAGGAAGGTCTATCTTGTTTATGACCGGGATGATCTCAAGGTTCTGCTCCAGTGCAAGATAAAGGTTGGAAATCGTCTGTGCCTCCACTCCCTGAGTGGCATCAACGAGGAGAATCGCACCTTCACACGCCGCAAGGGAGCGCGATACTTCGTAGTTAAAGTCAACATGACCCGGTGTATCAATCAGATTCAGAATGTATGTCTCACCGTTGAGCTCGTACTCCATTCGAACAGGATGCATCTTTATCGTGATTCCTCTTTCACGCTCAAGATCCATGGAATCGAGCACCTGCTCGGCGTCCTCAGAGAGTCTGAGCGTGCCCGTGATCTCCAGAAACCGGTCAGCCAGTGTGGACTTCCCGTGATCAATATGTGCAATGATAGAAAAATTTCTGATGTTCTTCATGACTCTTTCAGATTCCCCATCTTTTCGTCAATGATCTCCTGGATCTCAGACTCATTGAATCTGTAGATCTTACCACAGAACTCACACTTTACTTCAGCTCCAGCATCCTCCCTCAGGATACTGAACAACTCTTTGGCATCCAGCAGAAGGAGGGCTCTCCTTGCCCTCTCCCTGGAGCAGGTACACCTGTATTCCAGTGGATGTACCTGAGTTGTCCTGTATCCCAGATCCCCGGCTATTTTTTCCAGAATATCCGTTGAACTTGCATTTTCTGCAATCATTCTGCTCACCGGCGGCATTTTTCTTATATTGTCCTCAAGTTTCTCAAGGATCCTCTCTTCGCTGGCTAAAATAGGCTGAACGATAAAACCGCCTGCAGAGATTACATGACCGTCTTCAGCAACGAGGACACCGGAACCAACCGCTGAGGGTATCCCTTCAGAGACGGTGTAATAATATGCAACATCTGTGGCAATTCCGCCAGTTCTCAGTGGAATTGAACCTACAAAGGGCTCGCCAAACCCAAAATCTCTGACCACATAGAGAAATCCATCGGTGGTCAGTGCACCTTCAACATTCAGCTTTCCATCCTCTGTAATCGGAAATTCAGCCTCCGGAGGCCTCACATAACCCCTCACATGTCCCTGCGCATTTCCCTGAACGAAGATCTCACGGATTGAACCTGTGGTTATAAACTGGAGGGAGATCCTCTCGTTGCCCTTCATCAAAACTCCCATCATGCCAACAATTGTGAGTGCCCTGCCAAGCGCAGCAGTGGGGGTGGGAAATGTCCCGTGAATCTGCCTCGCCCTCTCCACTGTATTCGTTGAAACGGCAACAAGAGCAAGAACCTCGTCGTCTCCTATTGTCGCCCTGAGTATGTGATCCCTTTTCATGGTCATTCATTATAAATCCTGCAAGTTAAAATTTGAATTTGGGATACGGGGCGTTTTCAGCAGGAAAAGCCTAAAATCTCCGCAGACTATGCCACGGTTAACCCGCTGGACTTTGTAATGCATGAGGTTTTATGATATACCTGTATGGCACAGCTCAGGTTATGCTGGAGAACGCCAGAGATCCCACCCGGTCAGTGTGTGTTTCCCCTCGATGATACCCTCAGGAAAAATTTGAAACTCCGATTTATGAAATTCTGCATAAACTGCGACATTTTCAAAAATGAAATTAAAATACTCGACCAGGAATCGGATGGAATCTACTCTGTCATGCTCGACCTCATAAATGAACTTAAAGAGAGGCACGAAATATACCAGAAAATCAAACTCTCCTACGATGCAGAGAAACACCAGCTCACTGGTATAGCCAAACTCTCCCGCATATTTCAAACCTCCCTTGACATCAAAAAGATTGTTCACGCAACTGCATCTGTTATAACCGCCGGGGAATTTCTCGGTTTCAACCGCGCATTTGTACTCCTTAAAGACGGAGAGTATCTCAGAGGTTTCTACGCAATAGGTCCCAGAACACCCGAAGAAGCTGCAAAAATCTGGAAAGAAATTGAGGAAAAGAAACTCTCGCTTGAAGAGATAATCGAGTACGACGAAGAAAAGTTTAACAAAGAGGCTGAGAAGTTCAAACACACACTCGAAAGATTCAAGTTGAAAATTGACGATGTGAAACCTATTCTGACAAAAGTCTCATGGATCAGGGTAACGGATCACACCTGTAAAGGTGTATTTGCGGAAATTGCAGAAGTCATCAATAACTGCGACTACCTGATCATACCTTTAAAAAGCGACTCAGAAATCATAGGACTCATCGTCGCAGACAATCCGTTTTCTCAGGTAGAAATGGACGAGGACAAAATCAATAAGCTCGAAATGATCGTGTTTCCTGCATCAATTGCCATTTCAAGGGCACTACTTCACAAGGAAGTTCTCGATAAAGCTCGTGAGCTTGAGCGTATGAATCAGGCATTGAGACGGTATCAGGAAACAATCACCCAGCTTGAAAAAATCGAGGCACTTGGTGAAACCATAAACGAGATTGCCCACGACATAAAAAATCCTGCGACCATCATCGGCGGTATAGCAAAATCACTTCTTGAAGACTTCCCATCTGACGATCCAAGATACGAATATCTCAAGGCGATTTACGATGAAGCCCGCAATCTCGTTGATCTTATCAATACAAAAATTCGAAACTTCAGAGAAAGGTTCATTGAAAAACCCGACTGGTGGCGAATTGAGGACATTTTGAAAAAAGTCATCGAATCGAAAAGCGCGATTCTCAAGGCGAGGAATATCGAGTGTGAAGTGAACATCGAGGATACGGGCCTCGAATTTCTCGTCAATCCAGGTGACATATCGAGATGCCTTGAACATGTGATTCAGAATGCGATAGAAGCAATGCCCGACGGTGGCAGGCTCACAATAACACTCAAAAGACTTGACGAATCTTCAATTATGATTCAAATTTCGGATACAGGTGTTGGTATTGACGAAAAATTCACGGAGAAGGTGTTTGAGCCCGCATTCACTACCAAAGAAAATGGGTGGGGAATGGGCCTTTATTTCTGCAAAAAGAAATTGAAGTTTTATGGTGGAGATATTACCCTGAAAGGAAAGGTCGGGGAAGGCGTTACGGTCACGATAATTTTGAGGAATGGAAAAAATTTACAGGAGGTTAAACATGGCAGGATCCACTAAAAAATATGTGTACTTCTTTGCCAATGGACAGGCAGAGGGAAACGCTCAGATGAGAAACCTCCTCGGTGGTAAAGGAGCAAACCTCCACGAGATGACGAGACTCGGCATACCAGTTCCCCCTGGATTCACCATCTCAACTGAAGCCTGCGTTTACTACTTCAAAACCGGTAACATTCCCGACGGTCTCGAAGAGGAAGTTACGAACAACCTCAAAAGACTCGAAGAAGTTACAGGGAAAAAGTTCGGCGACAACACCAATCCTCTTCTCGTTTCTGTTCGCTCAGGCGCCAGAGTATCCATGCCGGGCATGATGGACACGATTCTCAACCTCGGTCTCACGGATGAATCTGTTGAAGGGCTTGCCAGGCAGACGAACAATGTGAGATTTGCCTACGATGCTTACAGAAGATTTATTCAGATGTTTAGTGAAACTGCCAAGGGGATAAAGCACGAGTATTTTGAAAATGCACTCGAAAAAATGAAAAAAGAGGCAGGAGTGGAGGCTGACAGTGAGCTCAGTCCAGACCATCTGAAAAAACTGGTTGAAGAATTTAAGGAAATTTACAGGCGTGAGACGGGCGAGGATTTCCCTCAGGACCCATGGAAACAGCTCTGGGAAGCCATTATTGCGGTGTTCAATTCCTGGAACAGTGAAAGGGCTGTGGAATACAGAAAACTCCACAAGATTCCAGATGACTGGGGCACAGCAGTAAATGTCGTTGCCATGGTGTTTGGTAATATGGGCGAGGACTCCGGTACAGGAGTGGCTTTCTCCAGGGATCCAATGACAGGAGAGAATCAGTTTTACGGTGAATTCCTCCCCAATGCGCAGGGCGAAGATGTGGTCGCCGGTATCAGGACGCCACACGCACTTAACAACTACTCCAAACAGGAGAAAAATAAAGACCTGCCCACACTTGAGGAAACCATGCCCGAAATCTACCAGCAGCTCTACGAGATCGCCAAAAAGCTCGAAAGACACTACAGGGACATGCAGGACATTGAATTCACTATTGAAAGGAAAAAACTGTATCTGCTTCAGACCAGGAACGGAAAGAGAACTGCACGGGCTGCTGTTAAAATCGCCGTTGACATGGTAAATGAAGGATTGATCGACAAAGAAGAGGCTCTGATGAGGGTGGAAGCGGGAAGGTTGAACGAACTTCTGCACCCGACATTTGATCCGAAAGCGCCCAAGAAGGTCATTGCCCGTGGTCTGGGAGCCTCACCGGGAGCTGCCTACGGTAAGGTGGTTTTTGACTCGGACGAAGCAGCAGAACTCGGTGAATCGGGCGAAGCCGTGATACTTGTCAGGCACGAAACTTCCCCTGACGACATCAAGGGAATGGCGAAAAGCAAAGGGATTCTTACATCCCGCGGTGGAATGACATCACACGCGGCAGTCGTTGCACGCGGTATGGGTATCCCCGCAGTTGTGGGCGCCGAAGATATTGAAGTGGACTATGAAAAAGAGGAATTCCGGGTGGGAGATCTTGTCGTCAAAAAAGGTGATTTTATCAGCATTGACGGATCAACCGGTGAAGTGATGCTCGGAAAGGTTGACACAATCCCACCTGTTATCTTCGATGAATTTGACCAGCTTCTCAAATGGGCAGATGAAATCAGATGGATCGGTGTAAGGGCAAATGCTGAGACACCGGAGGACGCCAGGAGAGCCCGTGAGTTCGGTGCTGAAGGTATCGGACTCGCACGCACAGAACACATGTTCTTTGAGGGAGAAAGAATTTACGCCATGCAGGAGATGATCCTCGCAGAGTCCAGAGAAGAAAGGGAAAAGGCACTTGCAAAACTCCTGCCCATGCAGAGAGAGGACTTCAAAGAGCTTTTCAGAGCCATGGACGGTTTCCCTGTTACCATCAGGACACTTGATCCGCCTCTTCACGAATTCCTGCCCCGCGAGGACGAGCAGATAAAAGAACTTGCAGAAAGGCTCGGAGTCTCTGAAGAAAAGATAAGGGCAAAGGCTGAAGCACTCGCAGAAGCGAACCCCATGCTTGGACATCGTGGATGCAGACTGGGAATCACATATCCCGAAATTACTGAAATGCAGGCAAGAGCGATATTTGAGGCGGCATGCGAGGTCAAAAAAGAGGGTGTTGAAGTCTTCCCCGAGATCATGATACCACTTGTTTCAACTGTGAGAGAGCTCGAAATGCAGAAAGAAATTGTTGACAGGGTCGCACAGGAAGTTTTCAAAGAGAAGGGTATCGAGGTCGAATACCTCGTCGGGACGATGATCGAGCTGCCGAGGGCTGCATTGACCGCAGACGAGATAGCTACAGTTGCAGAATTCTTCTCATTCGGAACCAACGACCTGACTCAGACTACTTTTGGTTTCTCCCGTGACGATGCAGGTAAATTCCTGCCAAAGTATGTTGAGATGGGAATACTCAAGGAGGACCCCTTCCAGGTGCTTGATCAGGCAGGGGTGGGACAGCTGCTTGAAATGGGTATCAGGAAAGGAAGGTCAACGAGACCCGAACTCAAGGTTGGTATCTGTGGTGAGCACGGAGGAGAGCCATCAAGTGTCAAATTCTGCCACAGGATAGGCATGGATTATGTCTCAGCCTCACCATTCAGAGTGCCAATTGCAAGACTTGCCGCAGCCCAGGCGGTGATTGAAGAGAAAAGGAAGAGGAAAAGAGGCGCAAAGATGTAAAAATTGTTAGAATTTTAGCGGGGTCCCCCCTCGGAGAGCTCTCCGAGGGGGGACCCCGCTAAAATTTATCATCCTTCAAATTTAAAGTTCACAACCCGGAAGACCCAGATTAACGGAGTATTTCCTGGACAACCTTCGAGAAACCTCCATAAGTTTTCTCTGATAGGCCGAAGGAGGGGCACTGAATATCCTGAAAAGCCGTTTATACCGCGGAATAAGATCAGGATCGTACCTTTTTAAAAATTCAAAGTATCGAGCTTTGGAGTCTCCGGGTCTCGTGCCAAACAGGGTCAAAGACCCAACAAAAACGAAGTCAGCAAAAGAGGCTTCTGAAACCATCCTTTCCAGCTCCTCTTCCGTGTCCGATATGAAAGGCAACACGGGAATGAATGCAACTCCGGCACTGATGCCCTCGTCAATTGCCTCTTTGACGATCTTCAGTCTCTCAGACGGCGGTGGTGCACCCGGTTCAAGTTTCTTCGAGATTTCCTCATCCATGGTGGATATGGATACAATGAGAAAGGCTCCCCTGTTGGCACATGTGTCGTCAGGCAAAACGGCATTTTCTCCGATTTCAAATATCAGATCAAAATCCCGCCTGACAAGTGTGGACTTCGTTAGCACAACGACCGGAAATTTGAAATCTCTGATGATCTCGAGCATCTTTCTTGAAAGACCTGTTTTCTCTTCGATTTTCATGTAGGGCTCGGTTGACGACCCGAGAGCAATGAAGCCGTACTGTCTCCTTCTTGCCCTTCTTTCAAGCTGTTTTCTCAACACATCAGCCGCATTCTCCTTGATCATTACCTTACCGGGTTGCACCTGACCGTACCTGCTGCCCAGAGTATAGCAGTAAACACAGTTAAATGAACATCCCTTGTATGGATTAACACTATAGTCGTCCTGAAACCATGGGTCACGCTTCCTGTGTTTGTTTAAAACCGACTTTATCTGAATTAACTCAAATCCCATTTTGCAAAATCTCCGCCTGCAGATCGGCTGGAAGCTTTTTCATACCTTCTTTTACAATGTGTCGTGCCCTGTGCCGCCATTTCATTAAAAATCTGAATGCAGCCTCGGGGTTCTTCTTTGATATCTCTCTTAATGCCCAGGAGAGAGCCTTCCTCACTTCCCTTGATCTGTCTGTCATGAGATCGTCCAGAAATTCGAGACACCTGATAGAATCTTCCGGTCTCCTTCTGACATAGGGTGGAATTGTTGCAACTGCGAGTCTCCTTATCCATGGATATTCTGACCTTTTCCAGGCTGAAAGTGTATCCCACATCTTTTCCTCGAGCTTTATTAACAGAAAAACGGTTACTTTAAGAGCCATCTGATCACACACTTCCCAGTTGTCAATATCTTTTAAGACCCCTGAAACGAAATTATAGACTTCCCCGGGCATACTTTTTGAAAATTTTTCAAGGACAAAGATCACGATCAGTTTTTCATCCCTTTCCCCGATCTCCCAGATTTTTCTGAGTATATCAAATCTTCGTTCATTCTTTCTGAGACAAATTGCAAGTTCCTTACTGAGCTGAAGAAGATGGGGAGTGGCGGTAAACCTGAGCTTTGGCGTTTTACCGGATTTTAGAAACTCCTTTAAAGATGGTAAAGCCCTCTCAGGATCGTCTGATAGCATTTTGGCGAGTGCGAATGTATCCATCATATCCTCATTCCGATTGCCAGACCGGGGAAAACATCTGTTAAAAAGTCAAGATCGGGTGAAAACAGGTTGACGAAAAAAGCAATGTCAAAAGACGCTGTGTGGTAGGTAACAGAACTCACGGGTCCAAATCGCAGTGTTATGAATTCACGGCGGTTTGAGATTAATCCAAGGTCAAAGGAGGGCATAATTAATTCAGGGATACCCAGGGATAAGCCGAGAGCGAAGGATAATCTTTCGGCTCTTTTTGAGTATTTTAAACCAAAGCTGAGAACTGGCAGGATGCTGAAAGACCCGGAGTTCCAGAGATAAACACCGGCTTCACCAACTGTGGCGAGCCCGGAGGATTTAAATTGCTTTCCCGTTGTATATGTGAGTCTTAAACAGCCTGAATTTTGATTTGTAACAAGCACAAGTGTTAATTCTTTTCTGACACATGTACATGCAGGTCGGGGGTTGCCAAATATCGTTGGTGGCAGATCTAACTCAAATGTAGGGAGCGTAAATGTCGGACCTGTGGCTGTAAGTATAAGAAAAAGCAAGGGTATCATGGTGGAATTTTAACGCGATGCAGTGTCAATGGTCAATAAGTGAACAGATTTGAAGAAAAGCAGGGTGTAAGTCCTGTCTGGTTCGCGAGTTACGATTAAAGTTTCGATGATTCTTGTGAAAAGCAGCAAGAAGATGCTGGAAATCCAGAGGTATTGTAGAGCAATACCTCCACTCACCGTTGGAAGTTAAGGCACAGATTTTCTCTCATGCATCAGGTTGATGTCGCAGGCAATACCACAGGGCAAATCAGGATGAGAATTCCACCTATCTAAATTAACACTCCCTGCTTTGCGGAGAGACACTTCCCAACCCCTCCATCTCAAAGATTTACTTTGTGGGAACTACAAACTTCTCCCCCGCTTTGTTTGGGACACTCTCCAATTCCTCCATCTCAAAGATATGCTTTGGGGGGAACTACAAACTCCTCCCTGCTCTGTTTGGAGACATTTCCCGAACTCCTCCCCCGAACCTCGGAGAGGTTTGGGGGAGGATTGAGGAGGGGGCAGAAAGAGCAGATATGACAAAGAAAAGCAGGTGGAGGATTTACTGCCCTCCCCTCAATCCCCTCCCGTAAAACGGGAGGGGAGGTGATGGGTGGACTTCAATAAGTAGGAGGCGAGGTTGTGGGTGTTTTCCCCCGCTTTACAGGGAATCTATTCCCAGACCTTTCCCTTGCCTTGTCATGAGACATTTTACGAATCCCTCCATGCTTTTCGGAGTTGACACTCTCCAACTCCTCCATCTCAAGGATTTGCTTTGGGGGGAACTACAAACTCCTCCCCCAAACCTCGGAGAGGTTTGGGGGAGGATAAAGGAGGGGGCAGAAAGGGGCTTATTTGACAGGGGAAAGCAGGTGGAGGTTTGTTGCCCTCCCCTTAATCCCCTCCCACTTTGTGGGAGGGGAGATCGTGAGTGACCCCTCCCACAGGCGGTAGGGGAGGTTGGAAGTGGTCCCTCCAGTAAGCGGTGGGTGGTAGCTGGATCTCCCGCAGAGAGGGAAGGAGGTTGGGCATAACCTTTACTCAAGTGGGTGGAGGGAGTGAGTGAATGTAATCTCTATCGTAAGTAGGGGGACAGGCTACAGGTTTATCTTCTTGCAGTGAGAGAAAATAAAGAGGTTTTCCCGCAAAGTAAAAGAAATGGATGATTACCAGTAAAATATTTTTCGGGTCCCCCTGTCCTGCCTTTGAGTTTTCAATCATTTTAGATTATAGTTATGACCATCACTTTTCCCCGGAGGTCATAGATATGGAACAAAAACTCATTGCAATAGACAACGAGTATCCTGGAAGAAATTACAAGGTGGAAATTTTCACGGAAGAGCTTACAGCCCTTTGCCCATTTTCCGGTAATCCGGATTATTACAAGATCAGGATAGTTTATATCCCCGATAAGAAGGTTGTCGAACTCAAAAGTCTGAAGTACTACTTTGTAGGATTCAGAAATGAAAGGACCACACACGAAGCCCTTCTTAACAGGATCTTCGAGGATATTCAGGAGGCTATTTCTCCAAAATATTTGAAAATTGAGCTCTTTGTCAACATTAGAGGAGGTATTGAAGTTACTGTTTCAAGAGAAGAGGGTGAAGTCGTAGAGAAGAGTTAAGAGGAGGAAATCGCGGTGGTCTGGATATACTGGGTGCTCTCTCTTACCATAGTCACCTACTTCAGTGCTTTCATAGTGAAAAGATATAAAGAGGTTGGATTTGCCACGTTAACAGCGATGTATGTGCTATATCTAACCGCCTCCCAGATATTTGCAGCCAGGATAGTGGTCTTTGATCTGAAAATCTACAGGTTTTTTGCTCCATCTGCTATCTTTATCTATCCTTTTATCTCTCAGGCAATTGACATGATAAATGAGGTTTATGGCAGGGAGAGAACCCATCTTGCCATTTTCATCGCCTTTGTGTCTCAGGTGCTCTTAATTACCTTTATTTTGATGATGAACTCGCTTTCCCCTGCACCTTTTTTCAAGTTTGAGACCACCTGGAAAGCCCTTTTTACCCTGAGCATCAGAATTACTGTGGCAAGCTGGATATCTTTTTTGATATGCCAGAACCTTGATGCCTATATCTTTGATTTTCTAAAAAGAAGATTCACTTCTCAGGTCTGGCTGAGAAGCGTTGCCAGTGATGTCATTGATCTTACCCTCGATAGTGTAATTTTCGTGACACTCGCCTTCTGGGGTACAATGCCCGTTATTCCTCTGATAATTGGTCAGATTGTTAGCAAGAATGTGATTGGATTCCTGGACACACCCTGGTTTTTGTGGTATAAAAAACTTATAACAACTGAGAATAGAGGGGTGATAAGATGATTGTAAAACCCATGGAAAAATTTATCTGGAAGGCACCCATAATGGGTGGGAACCAGAGGACAATTTTTCACCTGAGAGTGATTAAACTTCCAAAAGAAGACATCAAGAGATACATTGATGCATACGGAGTTAATCCCTCTCATCTTGTAAGTTTCAGAGATTGTGATGGTCACAGGACATACATTGGCTGGATCGTCGAGGATAGTGAGGATTATATGATATTTAAAACTATAAATGGCCAGATCCACAGGTTTGAAAAGATGTTCAAAAAGGTGCGGGGAGGTGATCATGATAAAGCTGGGTAGCAAGATTCGGGATTTTAACCTGAAGGATCAAAACGGGAGGGAGGTAAGACTTTCGGATTTCAAGGGTAAGAGGGTAATTCTTTCTTTTCATCCTCTTGCATGGACTCCTGTCTGCAGGGATCAGATGAGAGATCTTGAGAAAAACTACGAAAAATTTGAAGAATTGAATGCAGTTGCTCTTGGCATAAGTGTGGATAGTACTTTTTGCAAACACGCATGGGCAGATGCCATCGGGATAGATAAAACCATTCTTCTATCGGATTTCTGGCCCCATGGAGAATTTGCTCGCCAACTTGGAATTTTCAACGAGGAGAAGGGGTTTTCTGAGCGAGCAAACATCATTCTGGATGAAGAGGGTAGAGTGATTTTTGTCAAACTTTACGAAATATCGCAGCTGCCGGATATTAACGAAGTGATCGAATTTTTAAAAAATCATTGATTTTTAAGTTATTTCTGGCTCAAGGGGTTCTATAATTCCCTGTTCCTTTGCTTCGACCAGGACCTGTTTAAGTGATAGATTCTTCAAAGTGTTTTCAATTTGCTCCTGAAGATGTGACCAGACAAGCCTTGCAATGCAGTTGTTTTTTCGATCACACTCGAAATCCTCTTCTGGGTCCAGACACTTGGCAAGGCCTATAGGACCTTCCAGTCCAACGGCGATTTCGTAAATAGAGATTTCCTGAGGTGGCCTTGAAAGCTTGTAACCACCACCTGGGCCTCTAACACTTACGAGAATACCAGCCTTCCTTAGTTTAACAAGAATCTGCTCGAGATACTGTTCGGGAATCCCCTGAGAGATGGAAATTTCCTTTGCAGATAGGGGAGCTCCCTCGTTTTGAGCAATCGTAATAGCAGCTCTTAAGCCGTATAAGATTTTTGTCGAGAGTTTTAACATAATTCTGACTAATATGGTCAGTTATTTTAAACGCCAGAGATGATTTGGTCAATCAGGGGACCCGGATTTGATCTGTGGTAGATTTGGATGTGAGAAATAAAAAGATCTTTGGATTTTGACGCATTTGCCATCGACATTTTGTGATTGTTGCAAAATTTACAGGTGGAAATCATAATAAATGCCACATATAAAGAGATATTTCAGCTTACCATTTAGGTTTTTGCATTTATTAAAAAACAAACTATTGACATTTAGACCAATTCCAATTAAACTATCTTTACTATGAAAGAAGAAAAATTCTGTAATGAGTCATACATTGTGGAGCCTCTGGAGGAGTTTTTCAGTGCTCTCTCCTCCGTGAAAAGATTGCAGGTGGTTTACCTCCTGAAAAGCGGGGAAAAGAGTGTGAAGGATCTCATGTCCTGCATGAACATAGATCAGTCTTCACTCTCGAGACATCTGAATATCCTCAAGAAGGCAGGGATCCTCAAAGTTAGAAGAGAAGGGACACTTACATACTATCGCCTGTCAGACCCGCGGGTAATTGACATTATACAAACGGGCCTCAAGATTGTTATCAAAATCAAAGAAGAAGAGATGACGAGGCTCTCATCCCTGCAGTAATGGATCTATGTGAATGTGAGAATCTGAACGCGAGATTCTCACACGAAAAACTCGTCTGAAAAGCTCTGCATTAAATACTGATTCGATGTCCCCCTGAGCCTCTATTTTACCCTCAGAAAGAACCAAAATTTTCCTGGCATATCGAAAGGCAAAGTCAAAATCGTGCAGGATGCAGACTACAGTCCTTTTTAACTTCTTTAACAGTTCCATGATCTCGAATTTATGCTCATAGTCGAGATGTGCTGTTGGCTCATCGAGAAAGATATATTCTGACCCCTGTGCAAGAACCCTTGCTATCCTCACCCTTTGAAGTTCACCGGAGGAGAGTTCACCAATCAACCTATCCTTGAGGACGAGTGAGTTCGTTTTTTCAAGTGCATCATGAATAATCTCTCTGTCAACTTTTCCCGCTCTGCCCAGAAGCTTGAGGTAAGGAAACCTCCCAAGTGCTACATAATCCCCAACTTTCATGGATCTATCGTACATTTCTGTCTGAAGTAGAACTGCTGCTCGACGGGCAATATCCCCTATTTTCAGCCTTTTTATTGAATGACCATCTATCAGGACATCACCTCTCATGATGATGGTCCTCTTCAGGATCGTCCTAAAAATTGTCGATTTACCAGCTCCGTTGGGACCTATAACCGCCCAGAAATCTCCCTTTTTGATTTCCCAGTTGATACCTTCAAGAATTGTCTTTGAACCGTCGTATGAAACTGTCAGATCCCTGAATTCAATACCCATTTTTACCAAGAATATAAAAGAAAAAGGGCACCCCAATAAGGGATGTGATTACGCCAACAGGAAACTCAACAGGGAAAAGGTATCTTGATGCCATATCTGAAAGCAGTAAAAGGGTAGTTCCCACAACTGCAGAAGCGACGAGGATCCCTGCATGTTTTCTATAACCAATAATTCTTGCTATGTGGGGAGAAATCAGTCCAACAAATCCGATTGCACCTACAATTGAAATAAGAACCCCTGTTGATGCTGATGTTAGCACGAATGTTAACTTTCTCATAAAATCAACATCAACTCCCATAGAATAGGCTTCATCTTCACCGAGTGATAGGGCGTCAAATGCCCTGTGATACAGAATGAAGATTGCAAAGACAGTGAATATCAAAGCAATCCCGATCATGGAAAATACAAGCTCCCCATGGGTCAATATGACACCAAAGCTTCCCCATAAAAGGTAAAGCATTCTCTCAATTCCCTGCCGTTTCAATGTCATTATGAGGAGTACGCCGCTGAAACTGAAGAAGTTGAGGATAATTCCACCAAGTAACAGGGATTTCAGGTCAAGCACACCTTTTCTCGTTGAAAATGCGTATATTCCAGCCATTACAACAAGGGATCCAGCAAAGGCAAAGAGTGCCAGGATTTTGAAGCTGTAGAAACCGAGCAGTACTGCTATTGAATACCCCGTGAGCGCTCCACCGGTTACACCGACAATGTATGGTTCTGCCAGAGGATTCAGAAAAATCGTTTGAAGAACTGTTCCTCCCGACGATAGAGATATGCCCGATGCAACTGCGAGGATAAATCTTATAAGTCTGAGGTTGAATATCTGGTGGTTGGTATAACTTTTATCGATGGTGAAATAAGCAATAGAGACGGAGATTAGAATGAATGAGAGAAAACCTAATCTTTGCACTTTTTCTCAATGAGATCGTACAGGCCTGCGATCATCTCTCCCATAAGACCCACGGTGAATAGAATCAAACCCGAAATCACAAGGAACATGGTTAGATAGATAAGCGGTCTGTATCCGTAATGTTTAAAAATCCTTAAATAAACCGCAAATAAGCCGATCAGGACACCAAGAAGAGTGGAGACTCCACCAATTGTGCCGAAAAAGAGCATGGGTTTCCTCATGAAGGATAGCTGAAACTTAACAGCGAGAAGGTCAAAAAATCCAATAATCACTCGTCCAATACCCCTGAATTTCGATTGACCGTGTTCCCGGGGATACAGGTTTACTTCCACTTCAGTCAGCCTGTAACCTCTTGAATATGCAAGGGGGACGATGTACCTGTGCCAATCCTTTCTCAGAGGAATGTTCTCTATGATCTCTTTTTTAAAGGCTTTTATAGAGTTCATGTCTGATACGGGAATATCGAAAAGTTTGCGCGATAATGCGTTATAGACTTTAGATACAAAAGCCTTTTCGTATTTCCCTTTCTTTTTCCCTGTTACAAGATCGTATCCCTCATCCATCTTATCTATGAGTTTTTTCACATCGTCGAGTCTGAACTGCAGGTCTGCCGGGAAAAATACAAGTATCTCTCCATCTGCCACTTTTGCACCGGTCTCAAGTGCGGCTGTTACACCAAGGTTCTTCTGATGCCTCTTTATCTTGATCCTGAGATCCGGATACTCTGTGATGGTTTCGAGTATCGTGTCGTAAGTCCTGTCCGTTGATCCGTCATCAATGAGGACCACCTCCCACGAGTCGAGGAGATTTTCTTTCTTTAAAAAATCATAAATGTGCTCGAAGAGGGGCTTGATGTTTTCTTCCTCATTTTTAGCCGGTATGATCAGAGAAACTTTAGTGTTCATATTTTGATTACTGCTGCTATGACGGATAAAAGAACAGTCAGCACACTAATGATGCCAAGTACATTGTAACTTTTGGCATCATATTTAATCTCCACAGTGTGTTTCCCCCGATCCCCGATGAAACCAAGCAAGATATAATCTGTCTGATAGGTTTTGACAGGTTGACCGTCTAAAAATACTTTGAGTTTGGGATAAAAGTTGGTACTGTAAACGATAAATGCCCGCTTGCTTGAGCTGTATTCAAATTTCCAGTAATCAGGTCTATATTCAAGCATTTTAAACGAAAATTCGAGTGTTCCAGGCTCTGTTTTGAAGCCGGGATCCTCTTCAAGAACAGCAATCTTTGAAGGGTCAAATCCCACCTCTTTCAACCTTTCAAGTGCCTCCTTACTGCTGTGAACCTCGATGGAGTCAACGGCGAAAATTCGGGGCAAAAACTTTTTATTTCTGTAAATGGCTATTCTCTGATTTTCTGGTCCAGCAACGACTTTCATAAGCTCAAATCTTGAAGTGTCGTTAACAAAATTACTTATCGGGTATAGCATCTTGTAAAGCTCTACATTGCGTCTGTAGGGTGATAGATCCTTTGGAATTGGCTGTGAAACCACATATTTAACATTCAGGAGATCCACCAGCCATGGATATCTGTATAGATTTGGTTCATCCTGTGGCCTGAACATAAAGTGATGGGGATTCCCCAAGTACTCCTGGTATCTCTGAAACTGGTTACCGTGATGACCACCGATGGACTCTATCCTGTAAAGCATCAAATAGTTACTATCGATTCTGTAGAAAATTGGGAAGACCCTGAAGATGTCTTTATCCTGTTCCAGGACTTTGACGACCCCGTCTTTGGCATAGTATTTATCAGGTCCCGGAAGTGTTTTTAGGAAATTCCAGTCAATTGACCAGAGGTCCGCGATTATAACAATTGCCAGTAATGGTATTGTAAAATTGAACTTTACGCGGAGCAGATAAAGAATAAGTCCGGCTATTATGGAAAATCTCAAGAATCCAAGTGGAATATTGGTGTAATACCTGGTCAATGCGGAGAGTTGCCTCTCAGATTTGATAAATAGACCTTTTAGTATTCCGATGACCAATCCTTTGCCCAGAAAGCCAATAATGGCTAATGCGAGGATAACGCCTGTTGCAATCCAGAATTTTTTCAACTCCCTGTTCTCTTTTAAAGAAATCAGGTATTCAAATCCAAAGGCAGCGAGCACATTGAGTGAGAAAGCCACAAAGATAAAGCTCATACTCGGAGCTCTAAATTTTTTTATTCCCGGCAGAATGTAATAGAAAATTCTGTAGATGGGCGTGTAACCGCCAAGTGCAATGAGTGAGAAAAATGCGAGTATTACAGCGAAAATAACGGTTAGATCTTTTCTCTTCCTATTCCAGAATCCGATAATTCCGAGAAAGGCAGCAGCTGCGCCCACATACTCGGTGTTGAGTTTGAAGGGATTTCTTCCCCAATAGGAGTCAAGAAAACCTGAGAATTTTGCAAAAAATGCACTTATAAAATCCTCCCACGGCAGTGACCACGAAGTAGCAAAGTCATATCCCCGATTCCCGGCACCTCGCGGAGAATATTTTGCGACATATTCGTATCCAGGGAGCAGCTGAACGGCACCAATCAAAAGAGAAAAGACAATAGAAATTCCATAAAAAATTCCAAGTTTTATAGCAGGTTTTAACCCTCTGCTCTTGAATTTGGCAAAGGCAAGAGCCAGAAAGTAAATAAATGAAGCAAGGTAGAGATAATACATCATCTGTACATGAGGCGAGAGTATCCCGAATCCCATGAACACACCAGCCAGAGCGAAGTAGCCAAACTTTTCCTTCTCATATCCACTGTGGATGAAGTAAAAGACGGCCGGGATAAATGAAGATACCGCCATCTTGCCGTCATGCCCGGGGTAAGTTAGAGATATGAGAGTCCCTGTAAACATGAAGGAAACGGCAAAAAGAAACGATACCCCCTTTTCCAGTCTCAGCAGTCTAAGGTACAGGTACATGAAGACACCGGCAAGAATTGAGTGAAAAATGAAAAACCAGTTGAGAACTATGTGAGGCGGTAGGAAAATTCTAAGGAACGAAAATGGATAAAGAATATCACCGTGAAACGCATCAATGAAGGGGATTCCGGAAAAAAGATAGGGATCCCAGAAGGGAATGTGATGAAATGTTTTTAAGACAAATGCGTGGAAGGCACGAAAGGGGTATCCTGCTGTGATCTGGTCGGTTGCAAATACCATTACTCCAGGTGAAAGGATCTTGTAGAAGTAAACGAGCCCGAGGAGCACGATGAGGAGAATAAAGTTGGAGTCTTTAAACTCCCTCCGGTGTGTTTCTTTTTCCTGTCTTCTTCTCTTTCTACCCATGGGAAGGTTAATTATATTGAGGCATCTGGATTTATTCAACACTGATTGGACAACAATGTAGAAATTTCAACACCTTTCTCCGAATACACTCACAGAATCACGATGAGAAAAACCTGTATTTGCGGGTTCTCAACGATTTACTGCTCTTTTTGAGTTGATCGAGAAGTGCTGCTGGAGACTTTGACATCTCTTTACCGCCATATTCGGCTTCATAATAAAGGTTGGTTAAATCTTCAAGAATACCTCCCACTTCACCATTCAATTTTCTAACCCTGATGGCAAATTCGCCGGGAGTTTCCCACGGATTTCGTTTAATCCCTTTGTTTTCGAGTATCCGAAGTGCTTCGATGTAGAAATGTTTCCTTTTCCTCCTTTTGAAAACCAAAAGGGCAAACAGGATGGATAGTAGAATCCATTTTTTCGGAAATTTAAGATTTTTCGCACTGTACGATACGCTCTCAACTGCTCCGAGCTGAGAAAAGAGATCGTAATTTATCACATTGTTGTACCACAATAGCTTCATGTAATCTATGTAAAGGAATAATCGGGATATATTCGAACGCCTTCTCTGCGACGGTGGTGAAGGATCAAATTTTACCCAGCCTGTTTCGGGTAAATAAACTTCAACCCATGTGTGAGCATCACCTTCATAAACCACATAATAATCTCCCAGCTTGTTGTATGTTGCTCCGAGATAACCGCCGACGAGTCGCGTTGGTATTCCAAAGCTTCTCAGGATCAGAGCCATAGCTGATGCAAACATTTCACAGTGCCCTGATCTTTTCTCTGTTAAAAAGTAAATGATGGGGTCCTCATTTTCGGGTGCTTTGAAGCTCAGAGAGTACTTGAATCTCGTCCTGAAATAGTGAGTAAGTTTGATTGCCATCTTCTCAGGTGTATCTTTAAAACTTCTAAAGAGGATTCTCAGCGTGTCTGCAAGGTATGGTGGTACATAGGTGTAGTTCTCGTCCGGTGGTTCGTCAGGAAGACTTTTCGATTCAACAGAAATCATCCGATATTTCACTCTTCCCGGAACGCCTGATCTGAAAACGAGACTCCGTGAAACAAACACCCTGAAAGGGAATTTTCCTCCAATAGGCCATTGAAGTCCGGGCAGGAATCCATAGGTATTCCCTTCGAGGGTTATCTCCTGCACTACATACTTCCCCCTTATCGGTACAGACAGTACCCTTTCCAGATTTAAAGGGAAAGTTCCGACAGCCTCTCTTCGATGAAACCAGGATCCTTTTCTGAAAATTTCGTAAGTGGTGCCTCTCCAATACGGTAAAATCGGCATCTTTCCCCTGATGATTTTTGCTCTGAACGCAATTTTGTTACTCCTTAGAAGTTTCTCCATGTTTCCAATATCTATTCTATCAGTAAACCCAACCCTTGTTATTGATTTTCCCGTGGATGGAAAATAGCTTGTTCCACTGCGGGGAAGGATGAAGAAAAATAAGATTGCCAGGGGGATTGAGACGAAGAAAATTTTTCCACTGAGCTTTGCGAGCTCCCCAACCTTCTGTACTTCCTTTTCAAAAAGTTCGTGAGTTGTCAGGTTCACGAGAAAATTTATTGACACACCGATGAATGCAAGCAGGAGGAAAAGAAAGGACGGCTCAATGGTAAAAGTGGTCACAGATGCCACGATAAGGAAGTTTAGAAGGAGAATCTGAAGCAGGTCTCCACTTCTCTTTTCACCGGCAAGTTTCAGTGCGTTGAGTGTTAAAAGCAGATACACTATGGACTTAACACTCTCCCCGCCAAGTGCCTGACCTATGAAGAGTATTGAAAAGAGAATCGCAAAGACACTGGCTATCCTGTTATGAAGAATCACCTCATTCTCTCTGGAACCAATTAATAGCACGAGATAAATGAGTGAGAAAAACAGACTTACAGCGATGGGAATGTAAGGCATAAGGGCAATTAGACCAAGATAGCTTAAAAACGCAGCTTCAAGGATCAATAACCTCTTCATAGCATTGCAAGTCTGGATAGTATTTTTATCCTTTGTTCCTCACCCGGTGCAGGCGCAATGTGAAGATGTTTAAATTCTATTCCAACCGAATATCCGGATTTTAAAAGTGCGACCGCAAGGGAGGCTATCTCATCGACCATGTCTTCAAAATCTTTACTTTGTAAGTCATTTTCTTTTAGGATTACCTGATTTGAGGATGGACCAGAAAATACCTTTGTTACAAGCTCCCTCGAAGATGCTTTCCAGTGAATGAGTTTAACCGGGTCACCCTCAATGTATTTCCTGAGCCCCAGAAAGTCACCCCCGGTTCCAGGTTTGAGATTACTATAGCTCCCGGCAATAGATGTCTCCCCGTAAAGGTATCTTCCGGGCAAAAGGCTATAGATCCGCGGATATACGAGGAATTCTAAAGAAAGATCGTAGATTTCCTCTCTCGTGAAAAATCCAAATGGGAAGGAAGAGGAAAATTTTATTCTGTCAATTTTCATTTTTCCTCTTGACTTAAAGGTAATGGGCAGAGTGATCTCCACTTCATCTGATAAAACAGGAATTCCCACGGTTTTCCCGGATAACTCAACAAAAATGTTAAATTTTTTGCCTTTCAGGGATTTCAATCTAACCTTAAAAGGAGCTGGTGTAAGCCTGTAAATTTCAGGTGGCGGGATAACAGAAAATTCTATGTTGGATAAGTTTTTTCTCGCGAAGACCCCTGATATACCCATTATGGAGAGAAGGAAAGAGACGACGATGTAAAGCAGATTGTTCATGGTATTTGTTGCGGCAAATCCTATGCCAATGGTCAGAAGTATGTAAATGGTTCCACGTCTGTTGACCCGGATGTATGAAGTTTTATTTTCAAATTGGAACCTGAACTTCATGGAGTAACTGATCGATCAGGGAGACTCTTGTTTTTATGTCAGGATTTTCTTTTGGGAGGATCCTGTGTGGTATAACGAACTTTGCCAGGTATTTGACATCATCGGGGACGACGAAGTCTCTATTATTGATAAATGCGAGGGCGCGGGCTGCCCTGGACAAGTCCAGGGCAGCCCGCGTTGACATTCCTATCAAAAACTTCTCACGCGTTGCGCGAGCTATTGCCATTATGTAATCAACCACCTTTTCTGCAAGTCTCACATTTTCAACTGCCTTTTGAGCCTTTAGTATCTCCTCTCTGTCTGTTACCGGCTTTATTTCTCTTGCCTTCTCTCTGAGGATCCCCTCTTTCAGTATTTCCCGCTCGGATAGATCATCAGGATAACCCATCTCAAACCTCAGCATGAATCTATCGAGTTGAGATTCTGGTAGAGGGAATGTCCCGTAGTGTTCAACCGGATTCTGGGTTGCTATAACGAGGAAAGGTTGAGGGAGGGGGTATGATATACCTTCGACGGATACCTGTCCTTCGCCCATTGCCTCGAGCAGTGCAGACTGTGTTTTCGGTGTGGCCCTGTTTATCTCATCTGCAAGGAGGATGTTTGTGAAAACAGGTCCCTTTCTAAAGACGAATTCACCCGATTTTCTGTCAAGAACTACCGCGCCAATAATGTCCGCAGGGAGAAGATCGCTTGTAAACTGGATTCTCGTGAAATCAAGCCCGGTGGCTCTGGAAAATGCGAGGGCGAGTGTGGTCTTCCCGATACCAGGAATATCTTCGATTAAAACATGCCCTTTTGACAGAAGCGCGACAAGCAGAAGCTCAATCTTCTCCCTCTTGCCTTTGATTACAGTTTCAACAGTGTTGATTATTTTTCCAGTGTCCATATTCCCTCTATTGTTTCCCCGCAATAGGGGCACTTACCGTTTTCTATGTGATTTTCGAGAACCTCAAAGCCCCATCTTCTAATCAGCAGTTTTCCACACTTTGGACAGTATGTATTTTCACTTTCGTCTCCCGGGACATTGCCGAGGTAAACAAATCTGAGACCTTCTTCTTTGCCGATTCTATATGCGAGTTTCAGGGTTTCAATGGGAGTAGGGGGATAGTCCCTCATCTTGTATGCCGGGTGAAATCTTGAGATGTGCCAGGGTGTTTCGGGACCCACCTCGTCCCTTATGAATCTTGCTATTTCCCTTATCTGATCCTCTGTATCGTTCCAGCCCGGGACGATCAGAGTTGTAAGTTCGACCCAGATTCCGAGTTTTTTGTGTAATTTTATGGAATCAAGAACTTCGCTGAGTTTTGCCCCGATGATTTTCCTGTAATATTCCTCACTCCATCCCTTAAGGTCGATATTGACGGCGTGGAGATACGGTCGGATAGCCTCGAGGGCGACAGGAGAGATATAGCCGTTGGTGATAAAGACATTTTTTATCCCGTAATTAGACGAGAGTTTTGCAATATCGTAGGCATATTCAAAAAATATGCTCGGTTCTGTATATGTGTGGGCAATAACTTCTGCCCTGTATTTAAGAGCGAGTTTAACCATATCCTCTGGAGGAACATCGTAGCCCTCAATCCTGTGATATTTGTCCCTTGGCATCTGCGATATGTCCCAGTTTTGACAGAAAAGGCATTTAAAGTTGCAGCCGACAGTTGCATAGGAGAGAGCCTTTGAGCCCGGAAGAAAGTGGAAAAGGGGCTTTTTCTCAATTGGATCAAGATTGATCGCTATGGGTTTGCCATAGACGAGGGAATAGAGTTTGTTGTTTATGTTCTTTTTCACACCACAGACACCGTATCTGTCCTTTTTTATGATGCAATACTGTCGGCATTCGAGGCATCTGACCCTTTCTTCGTCGTAAACCTCGTAAAACATCGCTTCCTTCATCATGGTTTTATATTAACTTTTGGTTGAGGGAGTGGCAATTGGATCCGGTTTTTTAATTTATTTTTAGCGGAAATTTCAAAAGCGTTACATCTTGAGGAATTCAGCAGTTTCTCCTTACCTTGCTGAAAAACTTTCTTTATTCCTCCTTATTCTTGCGAAATCCCATTTGGTGGGAAAGATTAAACCCAATTTTCACTATCGCCATGTGAGAGGGATCACTTACTACCTTCACTCCTGCGAGGTGGGAGAACTCACCTACGAGCTTCCTCCCATGAAATTGGAAGGGATTGAGGGGAGGGCAAAAGACGCCTATCTGCTTTTTTCTGTCATATCAGCTCTTTTTGCCCCCTCCTTAATCCTCCCCCCAACCTCTTCAAGGTTCGGGGGAGGGGTTTTTAAGGCGATTCTCCCCACAGTAGAGCTTTGAGGGAAGGGTTTGAGATTGTCTCCCGACGATGTGGGTGAGAAGTTTGTGGATTGTTCTTCGATACCTTGCATAGGAGCATGAGGGAATGAGTCACTTCCAATTCCTTTATGCTTGTAGGAGAGTATTTAAAAACCACTTTCGACTTTCGAAAACCCACCTGAAACATTCCCTCACATCCTGTAGGAATTCACCCCCAATTCGTCTTTAACGAAGTGAGAGGGATCACACACAATCTCCCCTCCCGCCTGCGGGAGTGGTCACTCACGATCTCCCCTCCCACGAAGTGGGAGGGTCCACGCCCAACTCCCCTCCCGTTTTACGGGAGGGGATTAAGGGGAGGGTGAAGAGACCTCCTCTGCTTCTCCCTGTCGATCAGCTCATTCTGCCCTCTCCTTAGTCCTCCCCCACAAAGTGGGGGAAGGAGATCATTGAAGATCTCCCCACAATGCTAAACACATTGTGGGGATGAGATTAAAAATTGCTTTTCTTCTTTTCCAAAAATATTTTTCCCGAGTACCCTCTTACTTAAGCAGGTTGGATTTGTACATCCAAGGCTTTATTATTTTTTGATGAAAGTTGTAATAACAGGAGCACCGGGAACCGGTAAGACGACTCTGATCAAGAGAATCTATAGTCTGAATCCACAGAAGTTTAAAGGATTCTGGACCGAGGAGATTCGAGAGAAGGGTAAGCGGGTGGGTTTTAAGATTGTAACCACCGACGGCAGGAGCGGGATACTTTCACATGTGAAAATTGACAGCCCATACAGGGTTGGCAGGTACAAAGTGGACATCAAGGGGTTTGAAGATCTCGTATTTCCCTATCTTGTACCTGACGGTAGAATAATCCTTATAGACGAGATTGGTAAGATGGAGCTCTTTTCAGAGAGGTTTGCAAGACTTGTGGAAGACCTTATGTTTGACGGAGGTGATGTGATTGCAACCATTCCTCTGAAGGATGTACATCCCCTTGTTAAAAGGATTAGACGGATTTACAATCCAATAGAGATTACGATTCACAATAGGGACATGATTTTCAGCAAGATAAAGAAGCTTTTGAAATTTTAAAATTTACTCCACCAAAAGTATTCGGTAAGGGGAGAATCAACATCTGAGAATTTTGATCAAAAAAGTATCCGGAGTTATGTCCATACTTATTAACTTTTTATTTACAATTTGAGGCTATTGTGTTAAACTTACCCAAAAATTACGGGTGAGGAGAAAATGCCAAAGTTTACATTGAATGGTAAAGAGGTGGAGTTTAATCCCGGTGAGACGATCCTTCAGGTGGCGTGGAGAGAGGGGGTAAAAATACCGGTTTTTTGTTATCATCCACATTTGCCGGTTTATGCTGGCTGCCGTATGTGTCTTGTTGAAGTTGAATTCAGAGGGAGAAAGGGGCTTTTACCCTCCTGTGCCACTCAGGTGGCTGAAGGGATGGTTGTAGATACTGAGACGGAGAATGTAAGAAAGGCGAGACGGGACCAGATCGAATTCCTCCTGTTGAATCATCCGCTTGAGTGCCCCACATGTGATGCTGGTGGAGAGTGTGATCTTCAGAACCTGACTTTTATTTATGGACCTTCTGAGTCCAGATACCATATTGAAAAACGCGAGAAAGAGCTGGTTTTCGCTCATCCGTACCTACAGCTATACCCCAATAGGTGTATTTTATGCAATAGATGTGTGAGTTTTTATCAGGAAATTTCTGCAAACGACGACTGGGGTCTCTTTGGCAGAGGGCATAACATGCGTGTGGGACCTTACCGGGATAAAATTCTTGAAAGTGAGTTTTCTGGCAATATGATAGAGGTTTGTCCACTTGGGGCTATTACGGGGCGCGATTACAGGTTTAAATCCAGACCATGGGAACATAAAGTGATAAATAGTATTTCTCCCCACGACTCAATTGGAGTGAATGTGAAGGTTTATGCGCGTGTGGGTGGTAAATATTCTCGTGGCGCAGTAATTGAAGGAGGAGTGAGGACAGAGAACCATGAGATACTGAGGGTCAATATGAGACCCAATTATGATGTTAATGATCCGTGGATTGACGATAGGTCGAGATTTATTCACAGTTTTGTTAATTCAACTGAGAGGATAACCCAGCCTCTTGTTAAAAAAGAGGGGGAATTTAAAGAGGCAGATTGGGACGAAGCTTATGAGCTGGTCGTTGAAAAATTGAGAGAGATAAAAGAAACACATGGAGCAGATGCCATCGCGGCTCTGGCAGGTGGTAGGGGTTCCAATGAATCCGCATATCTCTTTGCAAAGTTTATCAAAGAAGTTGTGGGTTCAAGGAACATCGATATAAGGCCACCACGGCAGGATTTTTCATTCGGGGATCCGGTCTTTGATGTGCTTGATACACCAGTTTCAACTGCTACACTAAAAGAACTCTTTGAGGCGAAGAATATTGTGGTTTTTGGGACAGAAATAAGGGAAACTCACCCGGTTGTGGGTTTAAAACTCGTGAGAGCGAGAAAGAAAGGGGCAAAAGTCTCATTTTTTGGTAAATGGGCTGGGAGGGCGGAAAAGAGATGGGCAACTCGTATATACATATATAATATATACGGGGAGGAGGCAGCTGCTTTTGCAATTCTGAAAATAGCTGCCACTATGCATGGGACCCGTGTGCCGGGCCTCGAAAATTTAAGTCTGCAAGATCTATTAGCTGACGCGGGTTTAGAGTCAATTGAAGATTTATTAGAAGAAGGCACAATTTTTGTATTCGACGATAACCTTCCGTACAATGTGCAAAAGGCACTTGCCACCGCAAGTGTTATTCTTAAAGGGAAAATTTTGCTTCTCAGGAACGCACCTAATGGGCAGGGCTTCATTGACATGGGAGTAAGTCCTGTTATTGGTAGGGGCGGTGTGAGAGAGCCTATTCCCGGAAAATCAACCTATGAGATTATTGAATCTGCCAGAAAGGGTGAGATAAAAGGATTAATTTTATACAATATTGACCCGCTCACTGAATTTCCAGCAAGAGAGGATCTGCTTGATGCTGTAAAGAACATAGACTTTATTGTTGTCCTCGATTCATTCTGGAGTGAGATAACCGGGTATGCGGATGTTGTCATGCCTCTTACGCTGCATTATGAAGAAGCTGGATCCTACACAAATACAGAGGGCAGGGTCCAGTGGGCTGATAGGGTGATACAGCCCTATGGTGCAGCACAGGAAGCATGGAGGGTCTTTGCGGGTCTGATTGCCAAATGCACCGGTGAGAGACCCTATGTGGAAGTTGAGGATATTACGAAGGCAATTATTGAAGAGGTAGAGCCATATAAAAACATAAAATTCCCGATCGGAGAGAGTTTTGAAGAGCCATATCCCGATGAAATTCCATCTCTTAAAAATATAAAAGTTGTTTACAGGTATCCACTTACTGAGCGCAGAATATCTCCAAAGGAGGTTTCTTTTGAGTATTCGCCTATTGAAAGGAAGCAGGATAGGTATATACTCGTCCAATCTCACCATCTGTATAAGACTGTTTACACCATGAGGACGGAAGATGCTGCGGCTTTGATTCCATTTAAAGTGGTTGAGATGCATCCTGAAGCTCTAAAAACAGAAGGGCTTAAGGAGGGAGACAGCGCAGTGTTGATTGGACCGAGAAATGAGGAGTACGAAGTTGTTGTGAGGGCGAACAGATACATCCCTGAAAACGTTATCAGGGTATTTGCTCCTTATCTCGATTACGGATTGAACAGTTTTCTTGATTTTAATGGTATAGGAAGAGCAAGTGTTGCTCAGGCTGTCAGGAGGTAGAGATGATAGGACCGCTGATAAAAGGGCTGACGATAACTTTTAAATACATATTTAAGAAGAAGTTTACAGTCCAGTATCCAGAGGAGAGGAGGGAACTTCCGCCGCGGGCGAAGTGGCTTCATATTTTGCAGAGGCACGAGGATGGCAAGGAGAGATGTGTTGCATGTATGTTGTGTGCCTCTGCGTGCCCTACGGAGGCGATTTATATTGTCGGAGAGGAAAATGACCTTGAAAATCCAGTTTCTCACGGCGAAAGGTACGCGAAAGTATGGGACCTTGATCTCGGGAGATGCATGTTTTGTGGTTACTGTGTGGAAGCGTGCCCCGAAGAGGCACTCGCTATGACTGATGAGTATGAGCTTGCAGTTCCCACGAGGAAAGACCTTGTTTTACATAAAGAAGATCTCCTCGTAGATCCAGGTACGCCACCAGTCAGGACCTGGCTCGGTTTTTACAGAAGAGAACCCATTGGTGCAGCTCCTGTAAAAAGGCCTCTTGAAGTTCATGTTGAGTTTGAGGAATATTTGAGGAGAAAAGGACCTGAGGAGGGCCACGAATGATCAGGCTTGAGAAGAAGGGAAGAGATCCTTTTGTTATTTATGGTGAGGAAAAGTCAATAGAAGAACAGCTCAGGAGGAACATACTTTTAACGACAGTTGATGCGATGTTGAAATGGTCGAGGAGGAACTCTCTCTGGCCTCTTCCACTTGGTCTTGCCTGCTGTGCTATTGAGATGATGGGTGCATTTTTCGCCAGGTATGATATGGCAAGATTTGGTTTTGAGGTGTTCAGGTTTTCACCCAGGCAGGCTGATCTCATGATTGTGGCCGGTACTGTTACAAAAAAAATGGCTCCAATAGTAAAGAGGCTTTATGATCAAATGTCCGAGCCCAAATGGGTCATTGCTATGGGCGCCTGTGCCATGGCAGGTGGGCCATACAATTCCTATGCGGTGGTTCAGGGAGTTGATAACCTTATCCCAGTTGATGTTTATGTACCCGGCTGTCCTCCGAGACCTGAGTCACTCATCTATGGGATTATGAAACTCAGGGAAAAGATTAAACAAGAGAGGGAGGCAAAGATTTTATGAAGAGAGATTTTGAGAAAGACACCGGTGTTAAAACTGATGTGATTGAGCTCAACATGGGACCCCAGCATCCCTCTACTCACGGAGTGATGAGGATTATCCTCGAACTGGACGGCGAAGTTATAGTCAAGGCAACCCCGGTGATCGGGTATTTACATCGTGGTACAGAAAAAATCGCAGAGAACAGGGCATATTACCAGGTTATCCCCTACACTGATAGGCTTGATTACCTTGCTCCCATGTCAAATGAGCTTGGATATGTGATGGCAGTTGAGAAGTTACTTGGAGTGGAGGTTCCGGAAAGGGCTCAATTTTTGAGGGTCATCCTTGCTGAGCTTGCAAGAATTGCCTCCCATCTTGTATGGCTTGGTTCAAATGCCAACGACATCGGCGCAGTTACAGTTTTCCTGTATGCATTCCGTGAAAGGGAAAAAATTTATGATCTTCTTGAGGCAATCTCCGGCCAGAGAATGAATAATGCATTTTTAAAAATCGGCGGACTGGCTGGTGATGTGCCGGATGGATGGATTGATGCAGTTAAAAAGTTTGTTACCGAGTTTCCGGGTAAGTTAAAGGATCCTGATGGCCTTTTAACGAAGAATAAGATATGGAAAGAAAGGACTGAGGGGATAGGGATCATACCGCGGGATCTTGCAATTGATCTTTCTTTGACGGGCCCTCCTTTACGCGCATCGGGTGTGGAAAGAGATTTGAGAAAGGATACACCTTATCTTGTTTACGATCAGCTTGATTTTGATGTGCCTGTGGAAACTGCGGGAGATGTTTATGCAAGGTATCTTGTCAGGATGGAAGAAATGAGACAGTCTGTAAGAATAATAGAGCAGGCGATTGAAAAGCTGCCAGAAGGCCCCGTTTTATTGGAAGATTACAAAATTGTGCCCCCTCCAAAAGATAGAGTTTACAGGGACATACCAGAGTTGATCCATCACTTTAAACTGATATCCGAAGGCTTCCACCCTCCAGAGGGTGAGGTATATTTTGCCGTAGAGGCTCCCAAAGGGGAGCTTGGATACTATATAGTGTCTGATGGCTCAAATAAGCCCTACAGGCTAAGAATCAGGCCTCCTTCATTTGTTAATCTTCAAGCCCTTGAGCATATACTTCCCGGTCACCTTATTGCAGATGCTGTTGCTATTATCGGGAGCCTTGATCCAGTCTTTGGAGAAGTTGACAGGTGAGAAGTCTAAATTTGGGAATTTACGAAACATAGCAATTTTCTTGACATTTTCGGCGTTATTAAAATAAAATAGCTTTGGTTTCGCTTTGAGGAATGTATGGAAATGGTTAAAAAAGCTTGTGAAAAGTTGACATGTTATGATGTAGTGGGTAAAATAATCGCTACAAAAAGGAGAAGAACATTGAGAGAAGCCTTCAAATTTGTCCTGCCAGAAGAAAAAGAAAAATCTCCAGAAGGAGTTCACCTCAAAAATTTTAACAAACATGCTTAAGAAAAGGAGGTTTGATATGAATAGTTTTTGTGTTTTTAATCTCGGTATTGAGGTAATTGGTGTTTTTAATGGTTCTTTTACAGGGTCGAAAAAAAGGAGGTTATTCAATGGGTAATGTAACAGTTACAGGTATAAAGAATGTAGTATTAAGGCCCGTGACCAGGTTATTGGTGGTCACAGGACTTG
Organism: uncultured bacterium; assembly: GCA_964571845.1. Lineage (GTDB taxonomy): Bacteria > Hydrothermota > Hydrothermia > B15-G9 > WFZT01 > WFZT01. The sequence goes on from CAZNDM010000032.1 coordinate 34,396, forward strand.
CCTTTTTGTTTGCAGGTCCTTTGAGGGCAATTGATATAAACCATAATGGTGTTCCAGACCATATTGATGTGGCTTTTGGTCTTGTAGATGCTTCTGGCCATGTTTATTCAGGTACTGATTTTGACTCAGATGGTGTGCCTGACTCTTTTGAAATCGTATTAAAAGAGCTTCCGAACGGAGATAGTGTCTGGACAACTATAACCGACCCGACAAATGATGATACAGATCATGATGGAATAAAGGATGGTGCAGAGTGGGTTGGTGATACTGCATTCACCGGTACAGTTACAAACCCAGTTCCGGATGATGCTGACAATGATGGGGTTCCCAATGCCCTTGATATTGACTCCGATAATGACGGTCTTCTTGATGGTGAGTATTATGCTTACAATTTGCCGCCCGGGTCTTATTTCTCGTTTAACAACGGTGGCGGCAGCTATAAGTATGAAACAGGTATTGGTGGAGAGGGTACTGATCCATATAATGATGACACCGATGGTGATGGACTTACTGATGGTGAAGAGGTTTATACATACAGTGGCTGGGGTTTAAGTGCAAAGAATGCCGATACCGATGGAGATCTCCTTTCGGATAAACTCGAGATAATGCTCGGAACAGACCCCAACAGTACCGATAGTGATGGAGATGGTATCTCTGATCTGATTGAAAGTGTGGATAATGCCTCAATTTTGGCGGGCAGTTATTCAACTGGCGGAGCCACAGTACTTTCATGGAATGGTTCAATTTATACTGATACATTGTCTGGTTTCAAAAATGCAGTCGATGTTGACCAGGATGGTTTGATTGATGCTCTTGATCAAGATTCTGATAATGACGGTATGCTTGATGGGGCAGCAGCCACGGTATCACCTGCGGGCACAGAGGCAGATTCAGATACTGACGGAGACGGAGTACCTAATTTCCGTGATATGGATTCCGATGAGGACGGACTTGCTGATGGCTCTGAAGAAAACTTCTTTGGTACAAGTCCTTATGGTTACACGGATAACGATGCAGGAAGTGGTGATGGCGTAGTTGATGAAAGTGAGATTAAATATGGTCTTAATTACGATTCAAATGATACGGATGGTGATGGTTTGGTTGACTCTCTTGAAGTCAACTTTAACGGCACAAATGTCACCACTGTAACTGCATCAGGTCATGATGCATATCTCATAACAACTGCGCCTCATGATCAGGATAACGATGGCATTCCTGATGCAAGGGATCTCGATTCAGACAATGATGGATTATTTGATGGGAATTATAATCCTGGATGGCAATTTAAGGATGAGAGTGGGAATAATGTAGCATATCCGAATGAGAATGCATTTGGGACGGATTTCAGAAATGACGATACAGATGGTGATGGTCTATTGGATGGATGGGAGGCTGGTAATGATTTGAATCTTACAGGTGGTTCAGGTTACAACCATACGGATCCGACGAATGTTGATACGGATGGAGATGGTATATCGGATAAGACTGAGCTTGAGTATGGTTCAAATCCGTTAGAGCCGGATAGTGATGGAGATGGGATAAATGACGATGTGGAGTGGGTGAATGCGCTGGATGCAACGCCGGATGATCATGACAACGATGGTATACCGAATGTGATAGACATAGACAGTGATAATGATGGGTTATTTGATGGGAATTATAATCCTGGATGGACATATGCTGATGGTAAGATACCGAATGAGAATACATTTGGGACGGATTATCTTAATGATGATACAGATGGTGATGGTCTATCGGATGGATGGGAAGCCGGCAATGATCTTTATCTCGCTAATGGTTCAGGACCGGGTTCATTTGAAAGGACTGATCCAACCCTCTGGTCGTCTGATACGATTACAACAGCTGTTCCGTGGACAGCCCAATATGGTGATAGTCTTTCAGACCTTTACGAGTTGCAGAATGGGCTTAATCCACTTAGTGTAAATTCTGACAGCGATTCAGTTGATGTTGATGGTGATGGCACTTATGATTACGCTATCTGGGAGGGGCCTGTCGCGGATGAAGATTATCCTACCTATGATCCTAATACCCATCAGATAACACCACCTGCAAACGGCGTATTCTATGTAGAGGTAATGGGATCGAATCATGACAATGTTGCTCTCGATGATCCTCTCGACCCTCTGTATTCCGACTTTACCGGAATCTGGGTTGATACTGATGGTGATGGGCTTCCTAACAGGTTCGAGTTAACCGTATCCCACACAAACCCCTACAACAGGGATACGGATGGTGACGGGCTGTGGGATGGTGATGAATTATTCCCTGAGAGATTTGATCTCGACTCGGTTTACAATATCAGGAACCCATTTGATGGGTTCTACTCATCTGATCCAAATAATGTTGATACAGACAATGATGGTTTAAGCGATTATGTTGAATTGACCGGTGACTCTCATATTCCATTGAGACCAGCCGGTCCACCTGATGCCAATGATAGTCTATGGGCGTCCAATCCAAGGTCAAATGATACAGATGGTGACGGTATCCTTGATGGAGAGGTTATCAATGTAACATATACTGATAGTCTCGGTGTTGTCCACACTGTCCAGTATGTGGAAGGTTATGTTGAGAGTGAAGCTATTCCTGATGGAAAGCCAAATATAAGAGATACGGACTCTGACAACGATGGACTTTCAGATTATGTTGAAGGATATTGGAATAGCCTCCGTTCTCCTTTAAATGCCGGTTGGAATCCAGGTGATTATGATACTGACGATGATGGAGTAGCCGACTTTACAGATGTTGGTGTTGGTGGAGATCCCGGTGATGGAAGATCGAGAGCTTCTGGATCACCTCCAGATGTCGATGGTGATGGACTCCTGGATGTGTTTGAGCAGGGTGGCGCATGGGAGACCTATGCCACAGTTCTTGGTGATAAAGATTCTGATGATGATGGAATATCTGACGGTACGGAAGACAAAGGTGGTACCTTCTTAATTACAACGAGACCGGATAATATTGATACAGATGGAGATGGTATCCAGGATGGTACAGAGCTTGGAGTAACTTCTGGAATTCCTGGCGGAGCTGGAGTAGGAACTGATACTCTAGTCTTTATCCCTGATGCTGACAATACAACGATGACAGATCCAACACTTGCCGATTCTGACCATGATGGTCTTTCTGATGGTGATGAAGATAACGGTGCTGGCGGTGGTACAGCTCACAACGGAGCCGTTGATGGTGATGAGTCTGATCCTAATGATCCTGATACGGATGATGATTTTATTGTTGACGGAAGCGATGGTAATCCAATAGTTGCTGAAGACACTGATTTTGATGGATTACCTGACTGGATGGAGAATTACTTCACTGGAACAAATCCTAATGTCTTGGATACGGATGGTGATGGTCTTGCAGATGGTTATGTCGATGCTGATCACAGTGGTGACTTTAATGCTGGAGATACACCAGGCGAGCTTGGTAGTGGCACGGTTGTATTTAACAATGTTACGAAGTCCTGGGAATGGAATAATCCAACAGATGGTTCAGCAGAGGCTCTTGTAAATAGAACAGGGGCAGGACAACATCCAGCATACACGACTGTTACCGAACCTCTGAAAAGATCCACTGACCTGGACGGACTTTCGGATGGTGTCGAACTTGATGTAGCCGGCGTCGACGCTGATCCAACAACCTACACGGATCCGTTTAACGCCGATGCAGACCTTGATTATCTGTATGATGGTTTTGGTGAAGACCGTGACTTAGATGGTATGGTTGATGGTGCCCCTGATTATGAAACCGATCCTAATGATGCAGATTCTGACCATGATGGAGTGAAGGATGGTGGTTGGCCAACACTTGTTGGTGTTAAGGGCGGTTATGGTTTTGAGACAATGACAATACCTGACTTTGACGGGGATGGATTAGCAGGGGCTTTGGATACGGATTCAGATGGAGATGGGTACACGGATGGAGATGAGGTAAATACGAATTATACGATACCTGTATATACCCATGATGCTTCGACATATGTGTGGGTGACATATCCGGGTTCAGGAAGTGATACAGATTTGGATGGAAGGGATGATGGAAAGGGTAATGAGAATACAGTAGCGGCGATAAAGGATAATGATTCCGATGGAGATTATCTGTTTGATGGAGTGGGAGAGGATAGGGATTATGATGGGGCGATAGATGCAAATGAGACATCGCCATTGTCAGATGATAGTGATGGAGATGGAGTGAAGGATGGAGAGCTTGGGTATGAGACAGTGACGATAACAGATTTTGATGCGGATGGATTAGCAGGAGCTTTGGATACGGATTCAGATGGAGATGGG
>CAZNDM010000033.1:0-9191 GCA_964571845.1 uncultured bacterium
TCCCCTCAATCCCCTCCCGCAGAGCGGGAGGGGAGATTGTGAGTGGACCCTCCCGCTTCATGGGAGGGGAGTTTGTGAGCGAGCCTTCCCGCTTCATGGAAGGGGAGATTGTGGGTGAGCCCTCTCACTTCGCGGGAGAGAAGTTGTGGTTGTCCCCTCCTACTTTGTGAGAGGAGAGATGTCGGTAAGTCCATCCGCAAAAGAGGTCCCTTAAAACCCGGGTTATTGATAAGGTTTGGATACCACGGCTCATCCATCCGCACGGGAGGTTCCCCTAAAACTCGTAGGGTTACAGATGGATTTTCCTGTAACGAGAAGAAGGATTCGTGGGTAGGTTCTCATGTAAGTATAAAAAATCACAGGTGGATGCCCCGTAAGGCGACAAAGGAAATTGATAGGTATTCGCGTTTGGATAAAAATTTCCCAAAAACCCTGAGACTCAGATTGGCATGACAACCCCATACTCAGCCAGACACCGCTTTGTTAAGTTGTATAGAAAGAGTGCATCTTTGCCCTCATTTGAAGCAGGATTCCTTTCCCTGACCCTGAATTTCTCCATTCAAGGATGGCTTTACCCAATGGTAAAATGCCCAAATGCCGATAAACAGATTTTGAAACACCCCCATTGTAAAATGAGCTTATCCCCCAAGTGCAAACAAGAATTTCAGGTCTGGCATATCAAGATGTAAACTTGACATTGAGTGTAAAGAATGGTTACACTTAATAAAAAATTCCCAGGGAGGTAGAGTAAAAAATGAGAAGACTCTTGGCAGCTATCGCTATACTTGGAGCAGTGTATATGACATCCTGCGCACCAACCACAACTCAGCAGGGTACACAGGTTACGGTTAGAAAACACAAAAGAACATATTCGCCTGACTCTGCAAAAATTTGGTTCTCTGTGGGTAAGGATTACCTTAACAAAAATAAGTTTGATGATGCGATCAGGAATTTCAAAGTGGCAATTGAGTACGACTCCACATTTATTCCGGCGTATCTGAATCTTGCATGGGCGTATCTGCAGAAGGCTCAAACAATCACCATGGATACAACATGGAAAGTTTATTACGATTCGGCAGCAGCAGTTTACAAAAAAATTGCCCAGATCAATCCAAACGATTCAAGAGGCTGGCAGGGTCTGGGCTTTATGTACGGAATTTATAAAAATCAGATAGACTCCGGGATCATTTTTTACAAAAAAGCCCTTGAAGTTGATCCCAATAACAATGATGCAAGATACGGACTTGCCAAGCTCCTCGATAGGGCTGGCAGAAAAGATGAGGCAGAAAGACTTTACAAAGAAGCTCTTGCAAAAGATCCGGATAATCCGGGTCTCAACAAATCTTACGGTAAGTTTCTTGCTGAACAGGGGAGGTACGACGAAGCTGTTCCGTACCTCGAAAAGGTCATATCCAAGACACCTGATGATATTGATCTCATCACGGCACTTGCCAAAGGTTATGAAAAACTTGCCAAATCCACTCAGGACTCAACGAAAAGGGCAGAGTATGTTGACAAAGCCATCCAGTATTACGATAAACTGATTGAGAAAAAACCCGATGATTACACACTCTACATGAAAAAGGGCGATCTTCTTCTCATGAAAGGTGATGTGGATGGTGCCCTGGCGATGTACGACAAAGCAATTGAGATTGCACCAAATAGCCCGTATCCCTATTTGAAGAAGGTCTCAATTGTTCTGGATAAAAAGCACGACCAGCTCGCAGCGAGGAAGATATTGCTCAAGGCAATATCACTTGAGATCCCTGAGCCTGAGCTTAAAGCTGCGGCATACGCCCTCCTCGCTGACACATACATCTACACTGGCAGAAAATATTACAAGAAAGCAAAGAAAGAGAAGATCAGGGAATATTACAAGGATGCAATGGACAACTACGATCAGGCGATCAAATATTTGAAAAAAGTGCTGGAGATCGAGGGCGCATCAAGGTGGAAAGAATACGCCCAGAAACAGCTTCTCAGGGTTGAGAAGCTGAGGAAAAGGGCGTACAGGAAGTATGTAGGCATTGAGTGATGTCTTTAAAGGGAAGGGTACTCGTACTCAATGGAAACTATGAGCCATTAAATGTCAGCACAGTAAAGAGGGCAATAACATTAATCTATCTCGGGAAGGCTGAGATAGTTCACAGGTATGATGGCGGGGTATTGCGAGCCGAAAGGCTCGCAATACCCCGCCCAAGTGTTATTAAACTCAAATACTTCATAAAAATCAAACGCAGAGAGATCCCCCTTACCAAGAAAAATATTCTGAAAAGGGACAACTACACTTGCCAGTACTGTGGAACCCGGGAGGGTCCCATGACCATTGATCATGTAATCCCAAAGAAGTATGGGGGAAAAGATACGTGGGAAAACCTTGTCTGTGCGTGTTTCAAGTGTAACAACAAGAAAGGGGACAGAACTCCTGAACAGGCTGGCATGAAACTTTTGAGAAAGCCCAGAAAACCTCATTATTTTCTATTCATACTGAATGGCGAGAAGATACCTGACGAGAACTGGAAACCCTATCTCTTTATGGTATAATGGTTCAAATTTGCTATTGCTCAAAAGCTTGACTTGCATTAATATAAAACATATACTACCTCTCGGAGGTAAAGGGGACAGTGATATCCCCAGGGCAATCCAGATAGCAAGTCGGGAGGGGGTGGTCCTTTTCGAGGCTAATACTTTATAATCTTGAGCCTGGAGGTGAAGAAGAGATGGAAAGATTTACCGTTGACGATCTCTGGAAGGTTATGCCCAACAAGTACAAAGCCATTGTGATTGCGTCCAAAGAAGCGAGAAAAATAGCAAGAGAGGCGCGGGAAAAAGGCGTAAAATTGCCACTGAAACCCACAATCATGGCACTGGAAAGGCTTATCAAGGGCGAGATCAAATGGAGGCTTGTCAGGAAGACCAAAGTTAGAAAGGTGGTAATAAGTGAAGGTCCTGCTGGGCGTAACAGGTAGTATCGCAGCATACAAAAGTGTCATTGTCGCAAGACTCCTCACCAAAGCAGGACACGAAGTTAAGACAATAATTACAAGGGGAGGAGAAAATTTCATCTCCTCCCTTTCTATTTCCAATCTGACCGTTAACGATGTTTTCACGGAAGATGATTTCTGGATGCCCGGCCAGAAAATTCCCCTTCACATTGAACTTGCAAGATGGCCAGATGTCGTCCTTGTTGCCCCTGCAACGATGCATTTCCTCGGAAAGCTTGCCCATGGTATTGCAGATGATCTGTTAACATCCACAATTGCCGCAATTGACAGGCCTGTTCTGCTTGCTCCTGCCATGCATACGGAAATGTGGAATAGTCGGGTTCTTCAAGACAATGTTATCAGATTGAAAATCTTTGGATACGAGTTTATTGGACCTTACGAGGGTGAGCTCTCATCTGGTGATCGTGGTATCGGGCGTATGGCTGAGCCAGAGGATATTATTGAACGAGTCATACAGATCGGTAATACAGAGAGAAAACTTCGAGGGAAAAAGGTGATTATAACCTATGGTGGTACAGAGGAAGAGCTTGACGATGTTAGAGTTATTACCAACAAATCCAGCGGGAAGATGGGAATCTCTCTGTCCAGAAGGGCAAAAGAACTTGGTGCACATGTCATAGCTGTTGTGGGACGAGTTGAAGTTCAACCTCTTTATTACGATGAAATTTATTACGCAAGAAGTGTTGATGAGCTATCCATGACTCTGCAGGAGATAGTACCCGGAGCCGACGTGCTAATCATGGCAGCAGCTGTTTCTGATTTTAAGCCTATTGGCAGACTTGAAGGTAAGGTCAAAAGAGGAGAAAAGCTGGTTGTTGAATTTGAGCCCACGGAAGACATTCTCAAAAATTTAAGTAAGAGTAAAAGACCAGACCAGATTTTTGTAGGATTTGCCCTCGAATCACGGAATCTCCTTGAAAATGCGACGAAGAAGATGCAGGAAAAAGGTGTCGATATGATAGTTGCAAACTATGCAACTGCCATGGGTAGTGATTTTATAAATGGATTTATTCTCACAAAAGAGGGTGAAAAGATACCGGTCGAGACTCTGACAAAGTCCGAGCTTGCGATAATCCTTTTTGATAAAATTGCAGAAAAAATTGAAAAATAGCGAGCTTCTCCTGTTTTTCAAAGAGTTCCTCGGTTTTAACGAAATAATCATTGAGAGGAAAGAGGTGGAAACCGTTGAAAAAAAGCTGGAAGAGCTGAAGAATGAGGTCTATTCCTGCAAAAAGTGTCCTCTATATCAGAAGAAAACGAACTATGTTTTTGGTTCCGGCAATCCATATTCAAAAGTTATGTTTGTTGGTGAAGCCCCCGGTGCAGATGAGGACAGGGAGGGATTACCATTTGTGGGAAGAGCCGGGAAACTTTTGACACAGCTTTTAAACGAGGTGGGCCTTGATAGAGAAAAAGATGTGTACATTGCCAATGTCCTGAAGTGCAGGCCTCCGGGTAATAGGGACCCATTGCCCTCAGAGATCAAGGCGTGTAGCCCTTATCTCGTTAAACAAATCAAAATTATTCAGCCTAAGATCCTCGTGGCACTTGGAAGGTTTGCTGCCTACTTCCTTTCAGGTAGAGACAAGATCCCCCTTTCAAAGTTGCGGGGTAAAATCATAGATTCTGTTTTCGGTCCCAAGCTTCTTGTTACCTATCATCCAGCTGCAATTCTCAGGAATCCTGGAAGAATGCAGGAGATCAAGAGCGATTTCTTGAAACTAAAAAGATTCCTGGAGGAGGTTAGCAATGAAGAAGCTTAAGCTGTACTTGATGGCAACAAGACCACCTTTTTTTACGGCAAGTATTGTGCCTTTTCTTATAGGAACTGCAATGGCGTGGTCGTGGTACGGTAAATTTTCTTTCATTGATTTTATTTTGACACTTATTGGTGTGATAGCACTTCACGCTGGTGCCAATACCTCAAACGACTACTTTGACTGGTTGAATGGAACGGACAGGATAAATAAAACTTTTGCGTTTCCCTTTACCGGTGGTTCGAGGATGATTCCTGAGGGTTTGATCAAGCCAGAAGAGATGAAAATGATTTTTCTGGTGTCCTATGCAATCGCCCTGATAGCCGGAATTATTTTATTTTTGAGACACGGTGTTTTTGTCCTTGTTCTGGGCGTTATAGGCCTTCTGTCCGGTTATTTTTACACGGCAACACCTCTTTTCCTTGCAGGGAAAGGAATAGGTGAGTTTCTGATCGGTTTGAACTTTGGGGTTCTTATCACACTGGGCTCTTTTTATGTGCAGACTGAGATAATAAGCTGGAAGCCAGTAATTGCCTCTTTACCTGTTTCCTTACTTGTAACACTCATTCTGTGGATTAACCAGTTTCAGGATAGTGAGGCGGATGAGAAGGCAGGAAAGAGACATCTGGTGGTGAGATTGGGCTTGAAAAAGGCTTCACAGGTCTATTCGGTTCTCCTTTACCTTTCATATCTTTCAGTACTTGCCGGTGTAGTGTTAAAGGCACTGCCCGTATGGTCCTTGATCGCTTTTGTTACATTTCCACTGGCTCAGAATACACTTAAAATTGTGAAGAGTAATTACAACAGGTTTCAGGAGTTAACTCCTGCAAATGCAGGTACGATCAAATTGCACTTAAACATAGGTCTTTTAATTGCAGCTTCATTTGTTGTTGACAAACTAATTTGATGGATTAAAAATAAATGTGATGAAACGCTATTTAAAGATTTTTCTTGTTGCTATAATAACATTTGGCCTTCTGTCTGTTGCTACTGTACTTGTAGCTGATTTTATCATAATGCCCTCTTATACCCGGCACGGTCAGGAGGTAAAAGTCCCTGATGTCAGAGGTATGTCACTGTCCAGGGCGAATAAGGTGCTTGTGAAAAACGGACTGATCCCGGTTGTCAAAGAGTACAAGCCTTACCCTGCACCCCCTCAGACTGTCGTGGAGCAGTATCCAGAGCCGGGCAAGATTGTCAAGATTGGAAGGAGAATCGAACTAACACTTGCGGAGTGAAATGAAAAAGGTAAAGATAGCCCTTGCTCAAATTGAAACTAAGCTCGGGGATGTTGCTGGAAACAAGGAAAGGATAATAAAATCCATTTACAGAGCCCGCGATGAACACGCGCATATCCTTGTTACACCTGAGCTTTCCACTCTTGGTTTCGGTTCTGGAGACATTTACCTTGATAAAGTCAACGAAAACCTCGATGCCCTCGAAGAGATCAAAATGGTTGCTGGTGAAGCTGGAGTTACGAGTATCGTCGGATTCGTTGATCGGGATGAGAGGGGGTTTTATTATAACGCGGCAGCAGTGATTGTAAACGGAGAGATCATCGGCAAGTACCGTAAAGTTCAACTCGTAAACTATCGCCTGTTTGATGAAAAGAGGTACTTCCGGCCTGGCTCAAAACTTCCGGTATTCAAGACCCCGCACGGGATCATCGGAGTTTTGATCTGTGAAGATGTGTGGTTTCCTGAACCCTCGAGAGCCGTTACTTTCAGAGGAGCTGAGCTCATCGTTGTTCTTTCCGCATCACCTTATGATAGGGGTAAAAATAATCTATGGAAGGACTTTCTGAGGGAACGGGTCAGGGACAACATTTTGCCCATAGTCTTTGTTAATCAGTCAGGAGTTCAGGATGGTGTTACTTACTGGGGTGGCAGTATGGCATTCAGCGCATCTGGAAAGCTCATTAAAGAGCTTCCGCTCATTGATGAGGCTTTTGATACCGTTGAAATAGATCTCGAAGAATCCAAGAGACTCAGGAGGAGAGATATACGGGTTAGGGAAGTCAGGCGTGAGATTCTCGAAGAACTGTTGAAAGCCTATGAGGATATGGAGAAATGAACGAGACGATTGAAATAAAGTTAACCCGTGAAGAACTTGAAATTTTCAAAAAGATTATACAGAAGTCAATATTGACGAGAATTTCAAAGATTGGTGCAAAGGGAGGGGTTGTGGCTCTTTCCGGTGGTATAGATTCTTCTCTTGTAGCTGCACTTGCTCATGAGGTACTGGGAGATGATCTGCTTGCAATAATCATGCCGGAAGAGGGAGTTTCTCCAGAGAACGATATAAGGGATGCACTGAATCTTGTAAAAAGCAGGGGCATAAAATATAAGTACATAACCATTAACGATGCTGTGAAGTGGTTTACCTCCCTTTTACCCTCACAGGATCTTTCTGATTTCAGGACAAAACTTACAGTTGCCAACATAAAACCCCGGATAAGGATGATAATCAATTACATGTTTGCCAATTTTGAAGGCAAAATAGTTCTTGGTACATCCAACAAAACAGAGCTTCTTCTTGGTTACGGCACTAAATTTGGGGACATGGCAGCTGATATTTATCCCATAGGTGACCTCTACAAAACACAGGTCTGGCAGCTTGCAGAATACATCGGTATTCCTACGGAGATAATAAGGAAAAAACCTTCAGCAGGGTTGTGGAAAGGTCAGACCGACGAGGAGGAGCTCGGTCACACTTATTATGAAATTGACCGTGTTTTGTTTGCTCTTGTTGAACTTGAACTCTCGGTCAGGGAGACGGCTGAAATTCTGAACTTGAGTGTCGAGTCAGTTGAAGATATTTACAGGAGAATTATAAGGTCAGAGCACAAGAGAAAGCCGCCTACAATAACCCGCCTTTCAAAGATGTGTCTTGATAAAGACTGGCGTTATCCGGTCGAGCGTTACTGACCTTTAATTCATTGAACATATTCGATTTATGGCATAAAATATAATTGAAAAATTTTAAACGGAGGTAAAACGAAATGAGAAAAAAGATTTCAATGATAGGTGCAGGACATGTGGGCGAGCAGGCAGTTAGAGAAATGCTCGCCAGAGAGCTTGGTGACATTGTTCTTCTTGATATTGTTGAAGGTATGCCTCAGGGTAAGGCCCTTGACATGGCTGAGGCAGCTCCTCTTCTCGGTTACAGCTATTTTGCTAAAGGAACAAACAATTACGAAGATATCAAGGATTCGGATGTGGTCATTATTACAGCAGGACTTCCAAGAAAACCTGGCATGAGCCGGGAGGACCTTCTTGAGAAGAATTTCACAATCGTCAAAGGTATTGCAGAGCAGATCAAGAAATACGCCCCCAATGCGTATGTGATAGTTGTTACAAATCCTCTTGATGCGATGGTTTATACTGCTTACAAAGTTCTTGGTTTTGAAAGAAACAGGGTCATGGGCATGGCAGGTGCACTTGATGCCACCAGATTCAGGGCGTTTATTGCAATGGAGCTTGGAGTTTCACCTGAAGATGTTCAGGCAATGGTGATGGGTACACACGGAGACCTTATGGTCCCTCTGCCGAGATTTGCATCTGTTTCCGGTATCCCAATTACAGAGTTACTTGATAAAGAGACAATTGACAGGCTTGTTGAAAGAACAAGGAAGGGTGGAGGAGAGATCGTTGCCCTTCTCAAAACCGGTAGTGCCTACTATGCTCCTGGCGCTTCTGTTGCCATTATGGTTGAGTCTATTATCAGGGACAAGAAGAGAGTTATCCCGACATCTGTTTATCTGAATGGTGAGTATGGCATTCAGGATGTGTTTATTGGTGTGCCTGTTGTGCTCGGTGAGGGTGGTGCCGAAAAGATTATCGAGCTCAAACTCAGTGATGATGAGCTTGCAGCACTGAGAAACTCTGCCGACCATGTGAAGAAGCTTCAGGAGGAAGTGGATAAACTGTTTGAAAAATATGCATAAAAAGAAGGGGGAGGCATCTTTGGATGCCTCCCTTTTTAATCTATTTTTCAGGTTGACTCAATATTCCCTGCCTTTTAATCACAAGGAGTGTAATTTTTTGATTTCCACACTGCATTAATAATCCGGGTATTTTCACAGCTTCATTGCGGAAAGATCCTTTCCCACAAAGCTTGGAACTCTTTCCAGCCACCTCCCTCGCACTTCGTGGTGGCTTTCTCCAATCTCCTCCCCCGGTTTGCGGGGGAGAATAAAGGATGGGGCAGAATTGACAGAGAGAAGCAGGGAGGGCTTTTATTGCCCTCCCCTCAATCCCCTCCCACTTCGTGGGAGGGGAGTTTGTGAGAGAGCACTCCCGCGGAGCGGGAGGGGAGTTTGTGAGTGAATCTTCCCGCAAGTCGGAAGAGGTGATTGTGAGTGAACCCTTTCGCTTCGCGGTTAGAGAGGTTGTGAGAGTCCTTTTCTCATATCGTTTTAAGTTATGAT
>CAZNDM010000034.1:0-16874 GCA_964571845.1 uncultured bacterium
CCGATACCGCTTCAGGCTTTCTCTCATTTGTAGGAGGTGGATCCTCCAATACCGCTTCAGGCTATAAGTCATTTGTAGGAAGTGGGAAAGACAACACCGCTTCAGGCTTTCAATCATTTGTAGGAGGTGGATACTCCAACACCGCTTCAGGCGATTACTCATTTATAGGAGGTGGATACGCCGATACCGCTTCAGGCGATTACTCATTTGTAGGAGGTGGATACAACAATATTGCCTCTGGATATGCATCACTGGTAACGGGTGGACGCGCCAACACTGCTTCAGGCTTTAAGTCATTTGTAGGAGGTGGACACTCCAACACCGCTTCAGGCGATTACTCATTTGTAGGAGGTGGATCTTCCAACACCGCTTCAGGCGATTACTCATTTGCAGGAGGTGGATACAACAATATTGCCTCTGGATATGCATCACTGGTAACGGGTGGACACGACAACAGTGCGGACAGCAACGATGCTGTCGTAGCCGGCGGTTACACAAACTCAGCAGTTGGAAAATTCTCCAGCATTATCGGCGGTGGATACAATACAGCCTCAGGGCAGTATTCGTTCATTGGCGGTGGCTATCACAATACTGCTTCTGGAAACTACTCGTATGCCTTCGGTTATTATGCCAATACAAACAGCTATGACAGTACAGCAGTCTTTTATTGGGGAAGTAATAAAGGCCATTTCTTCATAGGATCAAATGCCATATCCACCATCCACCGACTGTATGTAAACGGCTCTATCTATTCCTCCAAAGGGATGTTTACAGCACCACCAGCGGGTAAAACCTCCAATATCAATGCTCCCGTATCTGAAATTATGCAAATTCATGGTGTTACCTACAGTAAGAACGGGGAAATATTAACCGGTATCCCTGCAGAAGAGCTCGAAAAAGTCCTGCCATCGGCAGTCCAGCGTGCACCTGATGGCCACATAGAGGGTGTTAATTACGAACAACTTATTCCTTTGCTACTCGAGGTAATAAAACAACAGCAGGAGCGTATCGAGAAGCTCGAGAAAAAGGTGGCTGATCTCGAAAAACAGAGGTGAGAGAATGAGGCGAGTAATCTTTTTGTTCGTTCCACTTTTTCTGTTTTCACAAACTGGGTATGTGTTAAAAACCGGGACTTTTTCACACGGAGGCGGTTTTTCGTATTCAACATCATACAGAATTAAAGGAGTCGCAGGTATAACGGCAAACGGTACGAGCAGAAGTCATGATTACACTATTCAGAGTGGATTACCTTATCTTTCTATCATTATTGGAGTGGACGAGGGTACTGTGCCCACCATACCAGAAGTTTTCCACTTTTTCCCGCTTACTCCAAACCCCATGACTGATAGAGCAATGATCAGTTTTACCTTACCGGAGAAAAGTCTGGTAAAAATCAGTATCTATGACATTAGCGGAAGGGAGATCTGGAAGGTAGAAAAGGTATATTCTGCTGGTGAAAACAGAATATACTGGTACGGGAAGGATAGGAGAGGCGGTTCCGTTGGTAATGGAGTGTACATCCTCAGATTCGAAGGATTGGGGCATGTGATAAAGAAGAAGATTTTGCTGGTAAGATAAAATTGTAATGGGGCAGGGATCAAACATCCCTGCCCTTTTAGCATTCTTTTCTAAACATTCCAAAAAGAGAGTTTTTCAATAGCGGAGAGAGATCTGCTGTGCGTGAGATGAGGTACTCTTTTGTACTCTCGAGCCAGCTTATAACGGGGATATGCTCAATCTTTGCCCTGATTGAAAAGTCTATGGCATAGACACCTCTTCGGCGGATCGCCATATTTTCATAGCCCTTAAACTTTTTGCCCTTGTGGGTGCCAAAGCCTATTCTATATCCGACATTTTTGGCAGCTTCCAGGACCCTCTTTGAATATCGCCCATAAGGGTATGCAATCGAAAAGACCTCTTCGCCCAGGATTTGCTCAAGAATTTTTTTTGACCGTGATAACTCCTCTTTGAGCTCGTTGTCGCTCAATCTTGTAAGGTCTCTGTGGGTATGGGTATGAGATCCTATGATCCAGCCGTCCTTTGCAAGCATCTTGAGCTCTTCGGCATTAAGATGGCGGAATTTAACCCCAAAGTTAATATCCCAGGAATTCTCTTTACCGATAAAATTTGTAATGACAAAGACGGCTCCGATATAGCCAGATTTTTTCAAAATTGGGTAAGCATTTTTAAATATACAGCTATATGCGTCATCAAATGTAAAGAGCACGCCATTCTCTGGCAGGGCACTCTTTTTAAGATCGTTCTTTTTTAGTGAAGGGATACGGAGTTTTTTGAGAAGATTGACATGGTTTCTGAAGATTGAAGGGTGAACCCATGTGCCGCCTATTTCTATCCGGGAGGTTACCTTATGGTACTGGAGAAATATCGGCATGAATCTAAGTATATTATTCAGTAGAGAAATTTTACAGCCGTGTTTCTGAAAGGTCACTGGATGAAAGAATCATGCCGGTCCGGTTGCAGCAAGGGTATAGTTTGACCGAATTATCCCGTAGGTGGATAATTTAAGCAAGGAGGTGCGTTATGAGAAAGTTAACATTGATAGCTGCCGTATTCCTGGCAGGATGGCTGAGGGCTCACCCAATTGTAGTGGACGGAGATCCGTCTGATTGGGTAGGTGTGGGGGCGGACACAGCGGTCGTTGACTCAGGAGAGTGGATTGTGAGCGACCCTGTGTCAGATGACCTGGGGGACAATGGTGATGCGCCGGGAGCGCCAGATAATCCGGACCCTTATACCTATCCTACAGGGCTATCCAATGGAACCGCTGATATTCATGAGGTGAGGTTTACTCTTGCTATCTCTCCTGATACGATGCCTTCATTTTTCTACGGACTGGTGAGAATTAACACGCTCAATCAAAATACGATTGTTACAATACTGCTCGATGTTGATACTGTGTTTGGATCCAATTTCACATTAGATTCTTCTGATGTGGCGACAGAGAGAGCCTGGGATCTTGCGGTTGTACTGCATGACAACGATATAAACCTCTATGATTTCATGGGAAATCCGATAAATGCCTCTCAAACAGCAGTTTTCAACTACAGCGAAGGAGTTATTGAGTTTGGACTCTCTGTAGAAGACCTTCCTGAACCCTCTGGGATGATGATATGGGCAGGGATTTATGCAGGAGTTACATTTGGTAATGGTGAATACGCAGAGGTTGATTCACTTGCGTCTTCAACCAACGGTGGAGGCGGAATGAATGCCACAGCCGACCCTGACGCCTACGATGTGGTGGCTCCAGATGACGCTTCGCAGACAGCGTTTCTTTCATCATATACATCCTCTTCGCCTGCCATTATGCCGTCGTCCCTGTTTTATCCTATAAATCTCGTTGAGTTGATGGATTTCATCCCATTAGAAATTGAAGAAATACAGGGACACACTTCCTCATCACCGTACGAGGGCGTAAAGGTTCTCACATGGGGAATCGTTTCAGGTGTTTATAGCCGTGGTTTCTTTTTGCAGGATGTTGACAGTCTGGGTTATCCCTACCCGTGGAGCGGTATATATGTTTACACAGGTTCAACTCCCACGGTTTCGAGAGGTTATGTTATCTCGATTGTCGCAGAGGTTGACGAATATTATGGGCTGACAGAGTTGAAAAACATCGACACGATAATCGTCGTTGATTCAAACAACTATGTTCAGCCGGTGTATGTGCCAACCGGTGATGTAGCGGACGAACAGTGGGAAGGTGTATTCGTTGCTGTGGACAGTGCTGTTTGTGTGGATCCTGACCTCGGATACGGAGAATGGCTGGTTGATGACGGTTCCGGACCTGTCAGAATTGACGACATGGGCTATGCCTATAGTCCAGACTCAGGTCATGTTTACAGGATAATCGGACCTGTTTACTACAGTTACGGCAACTTTAAAATTGAGCCGAGAGACTCGGCAGATGTGAT
This sequence comes from uncultured bacterium, assembly GCA_964571845.1. Taxonomy (GTDB): domain Bacteria; phylum Hydrothermota; class Hydrothermia; order B15-G9; family WFZT01; genus WFZT01. The sequence goes on from CAZNDM010000034.1 coordinate 3,933, forward strand.
TGACCTCACTCAGGGCCCGCCCAATGTTCCCGTAGTAAAAATCAACGAAATTTACTATGATTCACCTGGTGCTGATCATGGGACATTCACCGAGCTTATAGGAGCACCCGGAACTTCACTTGATAATGTTCACCTGATCGGTATAAATGGGAGTAACGGCCAGATTTATGCTGACATCGATCTCTCCGGTTTTTACATCGATTCATCAGGCTACTTTGTGGTGGCACAGGATACATCGGTTATGTTTGCCAATTACATCGATCCAGATGTTAACTGGCAGAATGGACCTGACAATGTTCTGCTTGTTTTCATAACGGGTTCAGATACGATTTTGATGGATGCTGTGGGTTACGGATCTGAGGATACCACGACATGGCACTTTTTCGGTGAAACACTGCCGACAATTGATGTCCGTTCAGGATACTCTATTGCAAGAATACCTGACGGATTAGATTCTGACAGTAATGTCGTCGATTTTACACAGTTGCCGCCAACGCCGGGAGAGTACAATGGGGTACTCCTCTTCTCAGATGACTTTGAGACCGGTGCAACCAGCTGGTCAGGCGATTGGGGAGTTACCCAGGCGACGAGCCATCTCGGCAATTACTCTTTTTCTGAGAGTCCAAATGGAAATTACCCGAACAACGCCAATCTCATTGCAAATCTCAATGTCTCTTTTGATCTGACCAACTTCTTTGGAGCCTATCTCCAGTTTTATCACGCATACTGGATTGAACAGGGATTTGACTTTGGTCATGTGGAAGTCTCGACTGACGGCGGCAATACCTGGACAGAGGTGGCAAGTTATACAGGTAATTTGACTCACTGGGAGTTTGAAAGTATTGATCTGAGTGCGTTCTGTGGTATGAGTGATGTGAGGATCAGGTTCAGACTGACCTCTGATGGAGCAGTTACAGAAGATGGATGGTATATTGACGATTTGAAGGTTGTAAGCAGCATGGTTGATCTCTCCCCGCCTCTCATCGTTTACGATCCACTGGCTGATACTATAAGTGTTCTGGATACCCTGTTTGTTCAGGTTGATTACTTTGACCCATCTGGAATTATGGCAGACACTCTGTATTACTCAATTGACGGAGTGGAAGGCTACACACTCTCAGATTCTGCTATAGGTAGCACTTATTACTATTCAATAACAGGATTGACACCCGGTGCTTTCTTCGAGTATCAATTCAGGGTTGTTGATTTCCACGGTAATGAAAATATTTCTCAGTGGTATCAGCATATTGCAGGTAGAATTCTCTACAGGGATGATGGCGAGCCCGGTTACATAACATTACCCGATCCGGGAGACTCTCTGGCAGTGAGATTTGATAACATTCCAGCTGACAGTATCTGGGTTACTACACTCCTTTACAACTTCTACATGGATCCCAATCACGATATAGACACAGTAACAGTGCATGTCTGGGATTCTAATGCGGTCGATCTCATACCGCCGAGGGAAGTATATCCTGTTAACACACTGGACAACCCATTTGCGTGGACGGCGGTGGACATCAGAAACGAGAATCTATATGTCCCGGGTGGAATGCCGTTCTATGTGGGAGTTGTGTATAGAGATAGTATTCCTGCCATTCTGATTGACAGTCCCGGAAGCTTCAACAGTTCGTACAGGTACACCAACGGTGCGTTCAACCTGCTCGGAATAGATATTTTCATCAGGGCAATTGTGGGTGTCTATGGCACAGGAGTCTCTGAATCCAATTTGAGCTATCCATTCAGATTGATGCAGAATTCACCGAATCCGGTAAAAGATAGGACGAGGATAACATTTTCCATTCCGGTTTCCGGTCATGTTGAGCTTGTTCTGTACGACATAAGTGGAAGGAAGATAAAGACATTACTGAGCGGGGATCTGGAAAAGGGATTGCATACAGTTGATGTGAGTACAGCGGGATTGAGGAACGGGATTTACTTCTACACGCTGAGGGCGAACGGTAAGGTTGAGACGAGGAAGATGATGATATTGAAGTAAATATTCAGGGGGGCGCCGCCCGAAGGGCGGCGCCCCCCTTTTTATTTATGCTCCCTGTAATCCTCTCCTTTTTCTTTCACTCACCCAAAGCCGTCTGGTACGCAGAAGCCCTCAAAGACATTCAGTGTAAATACAAACTCATAAAGATCGCCGTTGTCTGGAGCGAAAAATGGGAAAATCCTGACGGAACATGGTCTGATCTGCGGGTCAATTCGTCTCCAGAAGCCCTCGATGCGTTCAGAAACGGTATCTCAAGCCCCTATTTCCTGAGTACTGCCCCGAATATTCATAAACCAGACTGGAAAGGTTGCGTCGTGGGTGCCTTTGTAAATGCCGGAGATACTGAAGATTCTATCGATCTTTTAGCAATTCACAGGTTTGAGATCCTTACGGGTAAAAAGGTAGGTGTCGTACCCGTATCATTTTTCTGGGGATCCCAAAAATTCCCTATTTCAGCCGTCAGAAGGTTGGTCGCTGATGGAAAGATTCCGATGATAAGGCTCATGCCGTGGGGACCGCCTTATGAACTGGAAAAGGAACAGGCTCAGTACTCGCTCAAAAGAATCGCCGATGGAAATTTTGATGAGCTCTTATTGAATATTGCGAGAATGTTAAGGGATGTGAAGGTTCCGTTTTTCATAACTTTTGGGGTCGAGCCCAACGGCAACTGGTTTCCATGGAGCGGAATTTTCAACGGTGGTGGTAAAAGAGATTCCACCGGACACCTGCCTGAGGGACCTGAGAGGTATGTTAAAGCCTTCAGACATGTTGTTGAGGTTTTTAGAAAAGCGGGGACAAAAAATGCGATCTGGTATTTTCAAATTAATTCGGAGTCAGTTCCTGATAAGGAATGGAACAGTGCCTGGAACTATTATCCGGGTGACGATTATGTTGACTGGATCGGATTCAGTGTTTACGGTGCCCAGTATGCAGATGAGGAGTGGAGGAGTTTTGATGAGGTTTTTGATAGGATTTACCTTTACATGACGAGGAGGTTTCCTGAAAAGCCATTTATGATTTGTGAATGGGGTGTGAGGGAGACTCCTTCCGGATCCCGGAAATGATCCCGTAATCCGGAAGGAGCTGGAGTTCAAAAGGAACCGAGCACAGATTTTGCGCCTTTTCCAAAGGATACGAGATCAGCAGTTACAACGACTCTGCCATGATCTCTAACAACATATCTCACGACACCACCTGGAACACCTTCGTCAATCCACCATTCAACGGAGCCATTACCAGAGATTGAGCCGTATCTGACATGTTTTGCTCTGAATGTGCCAGCCGGGACGCGGACAGTTTCCACACCAACTGTAGCTCCTTCAATGGATTCTTTCGTCAGTTTTACAGGTTTCCCTACATAACTCCCCTGGGTAACAGGGAGTTCCTGTGGTTCTCTGTCGTCAAATTTCCCTCTGAGCCTTTTGAGTTCACCAAGGTCGTGCGTAAATAATGCTTCATAGACGAGGCTTTCGCCGGGATTTCTGGCAGGGATATAGGAGACTCGCCACCATTCCAGGCCTTCGGGTGTCCTTTTGAGAAATGCGATTTCAAGGGTGTATGAAGAGCCGTCTTCTGTGGTTACGATAAATTTCACCCATTCACCAGGCTGGAAGTCTTTGCTCCAGATCCAGTAACCGCCAACACCGAGTGAGTAAGAAAAGACAATGGGTGCCATTTGAGTGAGCATGGCGCCCCCCATCATTGGTGGTGTCTGTGGTGCAGGTTGACTTTGAGGTTGTGTCTGTGTGCCTGGTTTTATGACGATCCCGGGTAGCTGGGGTTTTATGACGACCTTAGGGGTGATTTTTTTCTTCACGCACGAGGTTGTTAGTGCGAGTATTATGATCGGTATAAGCCTTTTCATCATTTAGCCTCCTTTTATGGGGATTGGAAGGTGGGGTAGGTGAGGGGGGCGCCGAAGGCTTCGCCTTCGGCGCCCCCTAAAAAATCCTTCACTTTGCCGCATTACCTACTCTCTTGTATCCCTCGAGTAACTGCAGTGCTCCACTTAATGTCACTGAATGCTCCGTTGTGTTGACTGAGACTACCTTTATCTTTCCATAGTAAACCTGTCTGCTTGATGTGATGACCTTTACCGCGTAAACTGCGTTAACTGTCGCCGGTACTTCACCCGTGGTAGGCTCCACAGGTATGGAATCGAGATCCTCATACCTTGCATTTACGAGCGCAAAGTATGTGGTATCCGGAGAGTTTGGACAGGATGAAGTGGACTGCTGGATCCCCTTAATGAGTCCATTGACATAAAACATGTCAACCACATCGCAGTGACCTGTGAGGGGATAAACGAGAAGATTTCCATTCTCATCCCACCCCGCGCCTGATGGATGCGCAGTATCAGAGTATGTGATAGCGTCATACATCACAACATTGTCAGTTTGAACCGGACGAAGATCCACTGAATTGGTTGGATCACTGAGCAGATCGTCTTTGTATGCCCTGACAGAGTAAATGTCGTTTACGGTCACGATGATGGTTGTACTGTCCTTGTCGTCAATGGTATCCACCGCAACATTTCCACGGTAAACATAGTATCCATCAGCATCGTCAACCACATCCCACTGGAGCTGAACAGCGTAGCCGTTGTTTACCACCGTAGCTGTGAGTGTCCCGGGTGACTGGAGATACTCGTTCTCCTCGGTTGTTGTGCAGGCTCCCAAAACGAGCAATCCGGTTACCAATAATCCTGTGTAAAGGATTTTCCTCATTTTTAACCTCCTTTTGGTTTATGTGTTCGAATAATAACCGTGAGAAGCGAAACCATCAAGTACGCTCAGTAGTTGACCTTTACAAGGGTTAAACCTTCAGCAGGTGCAATCCAGAAAATTTTTGGTCTTATTCCGTTAAGTGCATTTCTAAAAACTTCCTCGCTCTCCCTTCCACAGGCGATTGATACTGTAAATCCAACCAGTATTCTGACCATTTTGTAAAAAAATCTGTCCCCTTCAATTTCAAAATGAACTTCGTCACTTCTCTGAATCACATCGGCGCGCAGGATTTTCGACTTCACATTTTCTCTCGGATCACCAATCAAAAGGCCGGAAAAGTCAAATTCTCCAACAAGAGATTTGAAAATCTTTGTGGCTATTTCGAATGAAAAGTTTTCAACTCCATCCCACACATACTTCCGCCTTATGGGAGATTTTTTGTCAGGAATGATCCTGTAGCGGTAAATTTTGGATTTTGCGTTGAACCGTGCGTTGAACTTAACAGGCATTTCAGAAACATCGTGGATGTAGATGTCATCAGGAAGGAGTGCATTCAGTGCTTTCTTGAGCTCCATAGGAGAAAATTTCGTTTCTTCCACATGCAGACTTGCCACCTGTCCTTCTGCGTGAACCCCTCTGTCTGTCCTTGACGCACCGATGATCCTGAATTTTCCGGGAATGAGTTGGGAGACGGCTTTTTTGAGCTCTCCCTGAACGGTTCTCACATCAGGTTGAATCTGCCAGCCCCAGAAGCCGCTGCCGTCGTATTCAATTGTCAGTTTGAAGGTCTTTGCCACTCTCACCGGGGTATTCCTTTGCCACCTCTTCACCCCTTAAGACCCGGAGAGCGCCAGCTGCAAGAGCTATCATCTCATTTTCACCAGGATAGACCCTGATGGGGGCGATCCAGGAAATGTACTCTTTCAGTGTATCGACAAGCATCTCAGAGTGAGCCATGCCGCCTGTGATAATGATGTAGTCAACCCTGCCCTGAAGCGCTGCTGCCATTGCCCCAATTTCCTTGGCAATCTGGTAAATCATTGCTCTGTAAACAAGTTCTGCGTACTTGCCTCCTCTTGCAATTCTTCTTTCAACCTCTGCAAGGTCGTCTGTGCCGAGGTAGTCCATAAGACCGCCCTCTTTAACCGCCTTTTTCATGAGGGTTTTGAAGTCGTACCTGCCTGAAAATGCGAGCTCAATCAAGCCGGTCGTGGGGAGAGAACCGGTCCTCTGGGGTGAGAAGGGTCCACCGTCATTGGCGTTATTGACATCAAACATTCTTCCGTCCCTGTGCGGGGATATGGAGATACCGGTGCCAAGATGGGCTACGATCAGCCTGAGTTTCTCGTAAGGAATGCCCACCTCTTTTGCAAGTTTTTTGGCGACATATTTGGTGTTTAATGCGTGCGAAAGGCTCTTTCTGGGGAGTTCTTTTAGACCAGATAACCTTGAAGTATCGTCAAATTCATCCACGCTGACGGGATCGACAAAAAAGCCGGGGACATTGGTGTTTTTTATGAGTTCGTAAGCGATCAGCACACCGAGATTGGAGGCGTGGTCAGTTTGTACTTTGCCATTCCTTACATCGTTTATAAGGTTTTCCGTTATTCTGTATGTGCCGGATTCAAGGGGGAGGAATGCGCCACCCCGTGAGACTACTGCGTCGAGATCAGTTACTTTAAAGCCTGATTCGGAGAGGAAATCTCTCACGAGCTCTGTCCTGTAAGGAAGCTGGTCGAGGGTGGTTTCAAACCTTGATAGGTCTTCAGGAGAGTGACGGATGTTCTTTGATCTGATCTCGTTTTCGTTCTCAAAGATTGCGACTTTGGTGGAGCCACCGCCAGGATTTATGATGAAGAGTCTGTAGGTTTTCATTTTTTAGCAATGACCTCGATCTCAACGAGAGCACCCTTCGGCAGGGTTTTGACTGCAACGGTGGATCTTGCTGGATACGGGGGGTTGAAGTAGCTGCCGTAAATGCTGTTTACAGTTTGAAAATCGTCCATGTTTGCAAGGAAAATGGTGGTTTTGACCACATTTGACAGGTCAAGTCCGGCAGCCTGGAGGACCGCTTTGATGTTTTCCATGACCTGTTTTGTCTGATTCTCAATACCTTCAACGAGTTGTCCGGTTTTCGGGTCGATTCCAATCTGCCCGGCGAGGAAGATGAAGTCCCCCGTATCAATTGCCTGAGAATACGGGCCAATTGCTCCAGGAGCCCTGTCTGTTTTGATCTCTTTCATGGTTGACCTCCTTTTAATTGAGTTTAAGGCAAATCCACAAGCTCTACAAGGCAGGTTGTTTCAAACGCCAGGCGCCTCCGTTTCAGTGTTTGAAGTGTCTCATGTGGGTGAATATCATGGTGATACCGTGCTTTCTGGCTGCTTCAATAACTTCCTGATCTCTTACAGATCCACCGGGCTGGATAACAGCCTTTATACCTGCTTTTGCAGCAAGCTCTATAGAATCAGGGAACGGGAAGAATGCATCCGAGGCAAGAACAGCGCCTCTGGCTTCTTCTCCGGCGTTTTTGAGAGCAATTTCAACTGCCTGCACCCGATTCATCTGTCCTGCGCCTATGCCTATTGTCTTCAGGTTCTTTGAGACCACTATGGCGTTTGACTTTACATGTTTTACCACCTTGAACGCAAATAGGAGCTCTTCAAGGGTGGTATTGTCTGGATCTCCTGTTACAACTTCAAGTTTTTCCCGTTCAATGAGAATCTTATCTCTCTCCTGCAGGAGCACGCCACCGGGGACGGATTTAAATTCAATATTTTCTTCGTCAACCTCAAGGTACTTTATGATCCTGCGGTTTTTCTTTTTCTTGAGGATTTCAAGTGCCGGATCTGTAAACGATGGGGCGGCGACGATTTCGAGGAAGTGCTCGTTGAGTTTTTCAGCAAGCTCATCGTCAACTTCCCTGTTCAGGATCACGATACCACCAAAGGCTGAGACAGGATCAGCATCAAGTGCCTCAACATAGGCGTCGAAAATTGTGGCTCGCGAGGAAACACCACAGGGATTTGTATGTTTTAATATCACTGCTGTAGGTTCGTTGAACTCCTGGATCAGGCTGTAGCCGGCGAAGAAATCCACGATGTTGTTGTATGAGAGCTCTTTTCCCCAGATTTTTTCGATTTTATCAAGGATGTAGCCCGTCTGGACATTGCGGTACAGAGCTGCTTTTTGATGGGGATTTTCCCCGTATCTTAGAGGTAACTCAAGTCTTGCTGCATTGATGAAATACTCGGGGATTCCGTGGTCCATGAAAAGTCCCCAGAGTGTGTTGTAAACGATGCTGTCATAAACAGCAGTCGTGGCAAATGCTTTGACAGCCAGCTTTTTCCTCAATTCTTCTGATACACTTCCGTTTTCTTTTATTTCCTCGAGAACATCGGGTATGTCATCCTCGTCAACAAGTACTGTTACAGATTTAAAGTTTTTTGCGGATGCTCTAACCAGTGAGGGACCACCAATGTCGATGTTTTCTATTATGTCCTCTATGGTTGCATCATGACTTTTGACCACCTCTTCAAAGGGGTAGAAGCTGACGAAAACGAGATCAACGGGTAAGGCATTCACCTTTTCAAGGTCCCTCTGATGCTCGCTTTTTGATCTGTCAAAAAGTATGCCTGCAAATATAGCTGGATGCAGGGTTTTGACCCTGCCGTTCATAATTGATGGAAATCCTGTTACATCTTCTACGAGTTTTACTTTTATCCCGTGCCTTTTAAGAAATTCCGCCGTGCCACCTGTGGACAGGATTTCCCATCCAAGGTTTTCGAGTTCCCTTGCAAAATTTGCAACTCTTGGAGTTTTTTTGCTCACTGATATGAGTGCCCGTTTCATCTCTCACTCCTTTTGTTTAACAAAGTTTAGCCGGAGATTCGTCAGTTCCAGCTCTATGTTGCGCCTCTCGTCGTCATTGAGGCGGTCCTTTATCAATGGATAGATGACTTCAATTGAGTCTATGGCGAGTTTTGCCTGGTCAAGGTCTCTTTTCATCTCCCCTGTCTCCGGATGTGAAATCAAACCAAGGTAAGACCAGGCTTTTGAAATCAGCTGAACAAGCGTAAGTGCAAGTAAATCGTCAACTTTTAACTCTTCCTTGGGCTTATCCATGATCCACCTCCCAGAAGAAGGATGAAAGAAAGTATAGCAAGAGAACCACCGAAATAAAAAGTGGCATCCGGTGAGATCTTTTTCCAGAGGATACCAGCGATGAAGTTGGCTGGTAACAGGGACAATCCAACTGCCATGTGATAGACGCCGTATGCGGTCCCTCTCAGACCGGGATCTTCAACGAGATCAGTTACAAAAGCCCGGGAGCTCCCTTCGTAAAAGCCATAGAAGACACCGTAAAGTACGAAAATCCCGGCAACATGAAGGGAAGTTCTGATCCCTGTTATTGAGAAATAGGTGATGCTGTAAAGCAGGAATGCAACGAGTAGTGTGTTTTTCCGCCCTATCCTGTCCGAAATAATACCCGCAGGTGTCGAAACCGCCGAGTAAACTATGTTGAATAGCATGTATAACAACATGATTGATCTGACAGAGATACCCCTTTCTTTCACCATGAGCAGAATGAATGTGTCAGAGGAGTTGCCAAGTGAAAAGATGATCATGATAACGAGGAAGACCCAGAACCTGAGGGGCAGCAGGGTGTAATTTTTCAGTAACCCTCTGCTTGACTGGATGTGTGTCCCTGCCGTTTCCCTAACCTTGAAGAGAATTGATACTGCGATGATACCGGGAATAATGGAAAGAATAAAAATCAATCTGTAGGCCCTTGCAACACCAAACGAAGGGATCAGGATCGAGAGAAGGAGGAAGGCTGTAAGGGGCCCGGCGACGGCTCCAAGTGTGTCCATTGATCGGTGAAAGCCAAAAGCCCTTCCCCTGTCCTCAGGCGGAATGGATTCCGAAATCAGAGCGTCTCTTGGAGAGGTCCTGATCCCTTTTCCCATTCTATCAGCGAACCTTGCGATCAGCACATGGTGCCATGTTGAAGCTATACCAATAAAAGGTTTTGCCAGAGCAGAGAGCGTATATCCTGCAATTACCAGCGGTTTCCTTTTAGAAAACTTATCGGAAAGTGTACCCGATACGGCTTTTAAAACGCTCGCCGTTGCCTCTGCAACTCCCTCGATCATTCCGAGTATTTCAGCGCCAACACCGAGAACCGTCGTCAAAAAAGCAGGTATCAACGGATAGATCATTTCAGTCGAAAAGTCTGTGAAAAAACTCACAAGACCCAGAAACAGAACATTTCTTGGCAGTTTCTTCATCGCCCTACCCCATGGTTTCTTTTATTGTGTTGAAATAGCGATTTTTTATGGTTTCAAGAGGGACAGAGTTTTCATTAAAAGCAAGGGTCGGTTTTTCAGATACTCTGCCGAGAATCTCATAGGGTACGGTGCCAATAAGCTTTTTGAATTTATCCAGGTTCTGTGGCTCAACACACACTACAAACCTGGACTGCCACTCACCAAATGCCATAATTTCGTCAAACTCCACGACAAGCTCGGCACCAAGCTGACCATAGACGAGCATTTCAGCCACAGCAACGAGCAGGCCACCGTCACTCACATCATGAACTGCGTTCACCACCCCTTTCTCAATCGCAAGCAGGATTCTCTCCTGTAACTCCCATTCAAAATTGAGGTCAACTTCGTCAACTTTTCCTCTGAAGTCCCCGTGAAAGAGCCTGAGGAACTCACTCCCTCCGATTCTTCCATGTGACTTTCCAACGAGTATAATGAGGTCCCCGGGATTCTTTACCTGCATATCCATTCTTTTCTCGATGTCCTCAATAAATCCCACCATTCCCACGATAGGAGTGGGATATATCTTTCTCGTTTCAGACTGATTGTAAAAACTCACATTACCGGAGATAAACGGGATGTTGAAAAATTTTGCCACCTCGTTCATCCCCCTGACAGTCTCCCTGAATGTCCAGAATACTTCAGGATCATTGGGATTTGCAAAGTTGAGTCCATCTGTTATGCCAATCGGTCGTGCTCCGACAGCCACGAGATTCCTCATGGCTTCGAGAACGGTAATTTTTCCACCCTCAAATGGGTCAAGATAGACAAACCTGCCGTTTCCATCAATTGTAATCGCAATTCCAAAAGGCTTGCCTTTTACTCTAAGAATTGCGGCATCTCCTCGTCCGGGCAACAGAACCGTGTTTGTCCCCACCATGTGGTCGTACTGCGTGAAGACCCATTCCTTGCTCGATATGTTCGGAGACGAGAGGAGTTTCAGGAGTTTTTCCTCAAGTCCCTCCTTCGAAGGTTTTATGCTTACATCGCCGATTTTTTCCAGATAAGCCGGTTTTTTTGCAGGCAGGTTCCTCACAGGTACCCCATCTGTCAGTGCGTGAACGGGAATTTCACCGAGTACCTGTTCCCCTTTTTTAATCCTGAAAACCTGCTGCTCAATGACCTCTCCTATAACAGCGAAGTCAATGTCCCACTTTTCTGCTATTTTTCTGACCTTCTCAACACCTTCCGGTCTGACAGAAATTACCATTCTCTCCTGCGATTCAGACAGAAGGATCTCGTAAGGTGTCATGTCATCGGATCTTGTGGGTACCTTATCGACATCGATTTCGACACCGACGCGGGATTTGGATGCCATCTCAGGTGGAGTTGTTGACAGTCCTCCGGCACCGAGGTCCTGCACACCGTCAACTTCTGGGATCTCTATTATCTCCATGGTCGCCTCAATTAATAACTTTTCCATAAACGGATCTCCAACCTGAACATTGGCAACCTTTTCCTCTGACTCACCGACGAGATCCTCAGAAGCAAAAGTGGCTCCGTGAATGCCGTCCCTACCGGTTTTATTACCGATCAGAATGAGCTTGTTGCCCACACTGCCGGCTCTGCTCATTTTTATTTTGCTTAATTCAACAAGTCCCACAGCCATGACATTTACAAGACAGTTGTCCTCATATGGCTCTTCAAAATAAACTTCACCGGCAACAGTGGGTACACCAATACAGTTGCCATAAAAGCTGATGCCACTCACCACACCTTCAAACAGGTGTTTTGACTTTTCAGATGAAAGTGGACCAAAGCGAAGTGAGTCAAGGAGAGCCACGGGACGGGCTCCCATGGATATAACATCCCTGATTATCCCGCCAACCCCGGTCGCGGCACCGTGGAAGGGCTCAACCGCTGACGGATGATTGTGGCTCTCAACCTTGAAAGCTATGCCGAGTTCTGAGTCGAGATACAGTACACCTGCATTTTCACCCGGTCCCTGAAGGAGTCTCTCACCCTGAGTGTGGAGAGTTTTCAAAACAGGTTTGCTACTCTTGTAGGAACAGTGCTCTGACCATGATGTGGAAAATATTCCAAGCTCAAGAAGATTCGGCTCTCTTCCGAGGTATTCAACAATTTTTTTGTATTCTTCCTTGGTTAAACCATGAGCTTCAATTGTCTTCTCGTCCAGCATGGGATAATTATATTTGAAAACAGGCAAAATGTCGTGGAGAATGCCGTAGTGGATAAAGTGTCTGCTTGATCAACTTAATTGGTGTCTGAACCGCACTTTCTTTCAGGTGAAAGAAGGACAATAGTATTGATCCGGATTTATTTGCTCCTTGAAGGTGGTGAAGTAAATAAATGACGGCTTTTTGTAAAGGTGAGATAAAGGCGAGGGTGTTCGAAAAAAGGGTTTTGGAAAAGGAGAAGTGTAATTTTTATCTTATCTCAGCAGTGTGTTAGCATTGTGGAAAGCCCCCCGAAGATCTCTTCGCCCATTTTATGAAGGGCAGAATGGGCAGGACTGACAGGGAGAAGCAGGAGAGCTCTCTTTGCCTTCCCATTCCGTTTAACGGAAAGTGAGGGTGAACCCTCCAGCTTTGTGGAAGGGGGAGATCGAGTGTGATCCCTCCCATTTCGTGGGAGAACGATTGATAAACACTTCCAGTAAGCGGGAGGGATGGTTGCTTGTGAACTTTCACAAACAAGAGGGGGATCGAAAATGATTTTTCGTAATGTTAGAAATGTTTTAATAAGACGACGGAGGGGAATAAGTGACGCTCTGTATTTACGAAAATTTTATTCTCTTTTCCATTGAGTTTTCCCGTGTTAAGGACTCACCATCAACCTTCTCACCCACGCCGCTTTGCGGCGTGGGTGAGAAGGAAGGAGAGGGCAGAAAGAGCAGATCTGATTGAAGGAAACAAGGAGACTCTTTTCC
>CAZNDM010000035.1:0-3538 GCA_964571845.1 uncultured bacterium
AAGATATAATCTTTTCCGTCAACCTCTCCCGGTCTTTTTGCCCTCGTGGTTGCAGAAACTGAGTAAAATAAATCCTTCATATCGTTTAAAACCATTCTAACGATGGTTGTTTTGCCAGATCCTGAGGGAGCGGAAACGACGATGAGAAATGGCTCTCTCTTTAGTTTCATTCGATGTTCCTCACCTGTTCTTTTATCCTTTCCACCTCCTCCCTCATTAAAATTGTATAATTGATCACATCTACATCCACGCTTTTGTTTGACAGGGTTGTAATTTCTCTATGCAATTCCTGGGCATAAAAATCGAGCTTTCTTCCAACAGGCTCTGTGGAATTTTTCAGGATATTTTCGATGTTCTTGACATGTGCTCTTATTCTCGAGATTTCCTCATTCACATCGAGTTTGTTTGCCCAGAAAACAAGCTCTGCACTCAACCTGTTCACAAACTGTGGATCGTCTCCCAGTTCGTCTTTGAGTTTTTCAAAAGACTCCCTGACCTTCTCTTTGCGACGCTCAATTTCGATCTCCTTGAGCTGTTCGACCTTTTTGAGATACTTTTTTATGTTTTTCAATCTCTGGGTTATGTCTTTTTTGATCTTTTCACCCTCGAGTTCCCGGGATTGAACCATTTCATCAAGCGCCTTTCTCAAAACTTCAAGGACCTTCTCCTTATCTTCAAACTCTTTCTCTTCTTCGCGGATTAGCATTCCGGGAAGAGAAAGGAGTCCTGCCAGATCTATTGAATAATCACCTTCGATATTCTCGCGAATCTCGGTGAGTACACTTTTGAGGAAAGATGTATTGATTTTGAATTGTTCATGGAAATCAGGGGCTTTATCTATTTTTACCCGTACCTTGACAAGACCACGGGCAATTTTTGACTGTACAACATTCCTGATATCACTTTCAATGTGTTCGAGGCACTCAGGAAGATACACATGTAGATCGAGAAATCTACTGTTTAAACTGACAATTTCAACGGTCAATTTAAAACTTTCTACATCCTCCTGAGCCCTCCCGAATCCAGTCATACTCCTGATCATTCTACTGTCACGCTCTTTGCAAGATTTCTGGGTTTATCTACATCGCAGTTTCTCAACACGGCGATGTGATAGGCGAGTAATTGTAAAGGAATTATTGAAAGAATTGGAGTAAAGATCTCAAATGTCTCAGGGATGTAAATTACTTCCTCCCCGAATTCTCTGACTTTTTCATCACCTTCTGTAGCAACAATTATGATCCTGCCTCCTCTTGCCCGAACTTCCTGAATGTTGGATATGGTTTTGGCATAAACGGAAGTCCTGGGAGCTACCACGACAACGGGAAGATTCTCGTCAACGAGAGCTATAGGTCCATGCTTCATCTCACCAGCTGCGTATCCCGTTGCATGGATGTAGGATATTTCTTTCAGCTTCAAAGCACCTTCAAGGGCTGTCGGGAAGTTGATACCTCGACCAAGAAACATAAAGTTGTTCGCATTGTAAAACTTCTCAGCAATATGCTGGATCTGCGCCTCTTTGGCAAGGATACTGCGCATCTTCTCTGGCAACGCCTTTAGTTCATTGACATACTCTTCAAGCTGTTGATCCGTGATAAATCCCTTCAGATAGCCAATTTCGAGGGAAAGCAGGGCAAGGATAAGAAGCTGAGCCGTATACGCTTTTGTAGAAGCCACACCGATTTCCGGTCCAGCATTTATGTATATCACATAGTCCGACTCCCTTGCTATTGTACTCTCCTGAACATTTACAATCGATAGAACATCAAGTCCATTACTTTTTGCAAGTCTTACTCCAGCCAGGGTATCAGCAGTTTCTCCCGACTGGCTGATGGCAACAACGAGTGTTTTGGGGTCAAAAACCGGATTTTTATACCTGAACTCAGAGGAGTACTCAGCCTGACTCTTGATCCTTGCAAGATCCTGGAGCATGTATGTCCCTATCATCCCGGCGTGCAGGGATGTACCTGATGCCTGGATAAAAAACTCGTTTTTATTCAGCAGTATCCGTCTCAGGTTAAAGTCCTTTAATATCTGTGGCTCACCTTCTTTAATATAGCTGGCAATGTTTTTAACAAAAACCTTTGGCTGTTCGTGGATCTCCTTGAGCATGTAGTGTGGGAAGCCTTCTTTTTCAACCATATCTGCTTCCCAGGTAACAACAGTAACCTTACGCTCAACTTCTTCGCCGTCAAAATTAAAGATCTTGTAGTCATTCTGAGTGGCAAGAACGACATCTCCGTCCTCAAGGGTAATGATCTTTTTGGTATGAGAGAGAAGGGCTGGAATGTCTGAAGCGAAGAGCATTTCATCGTCACCTATACCAAGGATGAGTGGGGATGCATAACGGACTCCGATCAATTTGTCAGGTTCCCTTGTCGAAATTACAACAAATGCAAAAGCTCCATGAAGTCTTTTCACAGTTTCAAGAACAGCGTCGAGTAAACTACCTCTGTAATATTCTTCAATTAGATGAGGAATAACTTCGCTATCAGTTTCAGAAACAAACCTGTGCCCCTTTGATATCAGCTCTTCTTTAAGTTCAATGTAATTTTCGATAATTCCATTATGTACCACGGCGATTGAACTGGAGCAGTCAACATGTGGATGGGCATTCTGGTCAGTAACTTTTCCATGAGTTGCCCATCTTGTATGCCCGATACCGACATTTCCTTTAATGGGTTTTCCGTTTACAAGAGAATAGAGATCGACTATTCTGCCTTTTCTCTTTCTGACAAAAAGCTTGCCTTCATCAATTGCGGCAATTCCAGCAGAGTCGTATCCCCGGTATTCGAGCTTTTCAAGCCCGACGAGGATAACAGAATCAACATCTTTATTACCAATATATCCAACTATTCCGCACATTTTCCCCTCCTTGAGGAAAGTGATTTGGTGCCGGAGGAGGGATTCGAACCCTCACGGTATTTGGTACCAGCGGATTTTGAATCCGCCGCGTCTTCCAGTTCCGCCACTCCGGCACATTTGTAGGTTAAATTATCATTTATACCCCCTTATGTGTCAATATGTTAACTGGAGGTTCGAAAAAGGTCATGGAAAAAGAAGGGTTGTAATTTTTAACCTTATCCCCGCAGTGCGTTTAACATCGTGAGGGAGATCGTGTCATCCATTACCAACCCCTTTCCAACGCCGACTTGCGTCGTGGGGAATTCTTTTTCCCTGAATCCCGGAAAGTTTTTGGGATTAACACTCACCCCTTCCCAGCACGAAAGTGTTGTGGGGGAGGATTCTTCACAAGCCTCCTCCCCCACAAAGTAATACTTTGTGGGGGAGGACGGGGCAGAAAAAGCAGATCTGACAGAGAAAAGAATATAGAGTTTTCATTGCCCTCCTCTTAATCCCCTCCCACTTCGTGGGAGGGGAGGCTGTGGGTCGTTCCTCTCACAAGCGGGAGAAACTGTGGCTCAACTCCTGCAAACGGGAGGGTAGATTGGATGTGTGGACCCTTCTACCAAGTGGGAAAGGAATACTTAAGGACCGATGTGGGTTTATCCCCTGCAATTAGCCTCTTGTAAAATTTCTT
>CAZNDM010000036.1:0-8283 GCA_964571845.1 uncultured bacterium
GAAGTGGGAGAATCCACACACAACTCCCCTCCCGCTTGCGGGAGGGGATTAAGGGGAGGGTAATAAAAGCTCCTACCGCTTCTCCCTGTCTGATCAGCTCTTTCTGCCCCCTCCTTTATCCTCCCCCCGCATGGCGGGGGAGGAGAGTAAAAGGTGATCCTCTCCCACAGCACTTTTGTGCTGTGGGAGAGAGGGTTAAAGAAAAATCCTCCACAAAGCAAAGCTTTGTGGAGGAGCTCAAAAGGTGATTCCTCCAAAACCTCTTCGATATTCGGGGGCTTAAAGGAAAATCTTCCCCCACAAAGTAAAACTTTGCGGGGGAAGAAGTTGAAAGGTGATTCTCTCCACACCACTTTGAAGTTTGGGGTAGGAGTTGCGTTTCTTCCTGAGTCACTTCCATGCTGTGGATGAGGGTGGTGAGTGTTCACCACATGAAACGTTGTGGGATATAAGAGCGGAAAAAGAATTTTTAACTCTTTCCCGTCATGTCTGCTCTTTCCACTTTTTTATTCTCCATCTGCAAAGCTGGAAAGGTAGTAAGCAGTATCCTCTACAGCACAACCACATTGCGGGAAAAAGCTTTAAAAATTAAACCCCTCCTTTACATCAAAGTATTTTTCTGATCATGCCAATCTGGCCTGCGATAACCCCACAGTCCAAAGTTAAAATCAAAATTCAGGTGCGTTTACATCCGGGTTAGATATCCCATCAACAAGCAGGGGGATACATGAGATATGAAGACCAAAGGGGTATTGTCTCCAAGATATGGACCTTCATGGTAGGCATCTTGCAGAAACAAGGTTTAGGGGTGTGGTAGCCGGGTAAAAAAACATTTTTCAATTTGACCAACAAAATCTATGGATTAACCGGTGAGGGGCAATATAATTTTCGAGCATGCTAAACCTCTTATTTTTAATTTTCACCTGGGTAGTAACACCTGATCTTGACCGGGGGATCTTTCAGGGGATTTACCTGATATATCAGGATGATTTCAACTACGCGACCATGATCTTTGACTCCCTGATAAAAAAATTCGATGGCAACCCTCTCCCCTATGTCTTGAAAGCTGGTGCACTTGACACTTACATGCTCGACCACTCCACGAGAGAAAAGGAAAACGAATTTTTCAAAACGGTCAAAAAAGGCATAAAGGTTTCACGATCAGCTCTCAAAAATGCTCAAAACTCAGAAGATTCTGCATGGATTTACTTTTCACTTGCCTCATTGCATGGTTACAGTGCAATTCGAAAGGGACGAAACAAAAGTTACCTGAGTGCCCTCAAAGATGCTTATAATGCGATTTCTTTTTACAAAAAAACAATCAGTCTAAATCCGCGTCTGTACGACGCCTATCTGGGGCTCGGCTCATTCCACTTCGCACTCTCTGAACTGCCAAGATTTGTGAAATGGTTTATAGCCCCTGGAGATTACCGCAGGAAGGCACTCGAAGAGATAAAACTCGCTGCAGATAGTGGAAAATACACGAGAATCGTTGCTAAAGACACTTACGCGTGGGTCCTCGCTTACTGGAAGCCAACAAAGGATGCGATAAAGTACGCGGAAGAAGTCGTAGATTCATTTCCCAATTCCAGATCATTCTGGTGGACACTCGGTTTTACTTACAGAAGGCGGGGTTACTGGTGGAAGGTTGAAAATGTCTTTAAAAGGCTTATCCCCATGACACTAAAGGATCAGCGTGAATATTATCTCAGTGTGGCTCTGGTTTATTTCAATCTTGCCAGAGCCAAATACTTTACGGGAAAAATTGATGACAGCAAGTGGTATCTTGACCTTGCTTATCTAAATCTTTATTTTGTAAGTGAAGATCAGCCAGAACTTGCTGAGACCCGTAAAAGTTTTGAGAGACTTAAAAATCTCATCAGAAAAAGAAAACAGTGGAGAAAAGTCCATGCAAAAAGAATTACTAAAAATCCTCGATGAATACAGAAAGGATTTGATAGAAACATACGGTGACAAGCTGGTTTCCTGCTATCTCTATGGGAGTGCGGTTACACCAGCTTATGTGCCCGGAGTTTCAGACCTGAATTTTCTCATAATTCTCAAAGAAGTCAATGTAAACGACCTGAAAGCCTATTCGAGGATATTCAAAAAATGGCAGAAAAGGCGGATCAGTCCACCTATTATTGCTACTCGAGAATACATAATCAACTCTCTGGATGTGTTTCCCCTGGAGTTTAGCGAAATCAGGGACAATCACTTCCTGGTATTTGGTGAGGATATCATAAAGAAAATAGAAATTCCCCTTGAAAACCTGAGATTGCAGGTAGAGAGTGAGCTCAAGGGGAAACTCCTGAAATTCAGGCAGGGAATTATCTTCCTGTCAAATGACACATCAGAGTACCGGGAATTCTTCCTCCGCACCGTTGGTTCATTTGTCCCTGTCTTTCGAGGTGTTTTGAGATTGTACGGTGAAAAGCCACCTTTCGATTTACCCGAAATTGCGATGAAACTCCACAATCTCACGGGGTTTGACGCAAATATTCTACATAGAGCATGGGAGATAAAAAAGGGAGCACCGGTTTCTCACGATGATCTGCGGGACCTGCTTTACAACTTTCACGAAGAAGTTGAAAAACTGATCAACATAGTTGACCAGCTGAAGGTGAAATGAAATTACTTTTCCTGTTAATTTTACTCACAAGATTTCCTGCCCCGCGGGGCTATGTTAACGATTTTGCCCATATTCTTCCACCCTCAGCCGAGGCAAGGCTCGAGAGCCTGTGTAAACTTGCCAAACAAAAGCTCGGCGTGGAGATCGCTGTTGTAACAATTGAGACCTATGAGCCTTATTCGTCAATTGAAGAATATGCCTTCAGGTTGTTTGAAGCCTGGGGCATTGGATCAAAAGAAGAGGATAATGGTCTTTTGTTTCTGGTTTCTCTCAAAGAGAGAAAAGTGAGGATAGAAGTCGGATATGGACTTGAGGGGATAATAACCGATGGCAGAGCAGGGGAAATAATCAGAAATTACATTGTTCCTTACTTCAAGAAAGGGGAATTTGCTGCCGGGCTCGAAAACGGGATCAGGCGTGCAATGGAGCTTATTGCCGTTGAATACAGTATTAACCTTGAGGAAATGGACCGTGCAAAACCAGCAGCCAGCGACCAGAATGACTGGCAAAGTATAGTTTTGTGGCTGATTTTCGTTAGCATTTTCGTCCTGCCATTCCTTTTCAGGAGAAAACGGAGAGGAACGATAATTTACTGGGGTGGCGGATTTGGCGGATGGGGAGGAGGTGGTGGAGGCGGTGGATTTGGTGGTTTTGGCGGCGGGGCGTCAGGCGGAGGCGGCGCATCAGGTGGATGGTGAAATTACCTGAAACTCATTAACCGCTCAACATATTTGCCTATGATGTCAAATTCTATGTTTAATAAGTCCCCCGGTCTTCTCCGCCCAAAAGTTGTTACATCAAGTGTTACCGGTATCAACTGAACACTGAATCCATTGTGCAAAACCCTGTTGACTGTTAAGGAGACCCCATCAACAGCTACTGAACCTTTGTGAACGAGATACTTCATCCATCTACTTTCTATGCTGCCAATTTCCCAGATAACTGAATCACTCAATTTTTTTACAGATCTCAAAACAGCCACTGTATCTATATGCCCCTGCACAATGTGACCCCCCAATCTGTCTCCGACCTTCACCGCTCTTTCCAGATTCACAAGTTCTCCAGCAAGAAGTTTTCTTCCGAATTTTGTTACACCGAGTGTCTCAGGGGATAGAAAAACTGTAAATCTTTTTTGTGAATGTCGTTCAACTGTCAGACACACACCGTCAACCGAAACTGACTCCCCCTCCTTAAGATCAGAAGAAAATGCAGCCTCAATCTCGACTCTCTTTCCCCCTTGCAATGGTGTGACCGAGACTATTTTCCCCGTTGTTTCAACAAGTCCGGTAAACATTATTTCCAGATTTTCATGGCTTCTCTAACCATCTCCATGGTCTCCCGGGTAACCATAGAAGCTTTCTTTGCACCCTCTTTCAGTATGTCAACTACCTTTGACCTGTCTTTTTCGTAATCTGCCCGCTTCTCTCTGTAGGGCTCAAGATAGCGAATCATTTTTTCTGCAAGATTCCTTTTGCATTCCACGCATCCAAGCTGCCCTTTCGAGCATGCTGCCTTTATGTCTTCAACCTCTTCTCTGTTAAAAAGTTTATGCAGCATGAACACAGGACACTCCTCCGGATGACCGGGATCACCTTTTCTAACTTTCAGGGGATCAGTGTACATTCTCGAAACTTTCTGTCTGATGCTGTCCGGAGGTTCTGATATTTCGATGGCATTTCCATAGGATTTGGACATCTTTCTACCATCAAGACCAGGAACTTTTGGAAATTCAGCAATAAGAGGATCAGGGATCGGGAAAACCTCACCGTACAGGGAATTGAACTTCCTCGCAATCTCTCTCGTTAACTCAAGATGGGGTAGCTGGTCTGCACCTATGGGCACATACTTCGCTCTATAAACGAGAATGTCAGCTGCCTGGAGCACAGGGTAACCGAGAAAACCGTAATTAACGAGAGACCCATAAGGTAAATCTTCCTCTTCCTCCTCAAGTGTCTTTCTCAAGTTCTCAAGAAAAGTCTTCTGAAGCTCGGATCTGAGATACGCCATAAAATCAAGATCGAGTTTCCCTTCCCCGGAGTTTAGCTTTTTTGCGACATTTTCAATAAAAACATCCACAGTATTCCTGACAGCTGTCTTCAACACATTCTTTCTGGGAGTTTCTTTTTTGATTCTGAGTTCTGCGACATATTCTTTAAAAGTAGGATTTCTAAGCAATCTGGAGAGAGTAACAAGCATGGAGAAGACCATGTGAAGCTCGGCATGTTCTTTTACCTCAGATTGCACAAATAAAACGGATCTTGATGGATCAATTCCAACAACGAGCCAGTCAATAACCATATCAACAATGTTGTCCCTGATCTTTGATGTGTCCTGCCACTGGGTCGTGAGAGCATGCCAATCAGCAACCATATAGTAGCATTCGTACCTGTCCTGCAGGTTTTTCCAGTTGTACAACACTCCGAAGAGATGCCCTATGTGAAGTTTTCCAGTTGGTCTATTGCCGGATAAAACTCTATCCATGGTAAACCTCCGTTGAGTGTTTAAGATAAAGTAAAAATATTAGTCCTTCAACGCAAATTCCCCTATACTATTAGGACCAAAACTGGAGGGAAGAAATGAGTACAGTTTCACCAAGGGAAATGTATCTGAAACAGCTGGAGAGAGCGGCGAAAATAATGAATCTGGACGAAGACCTTCTGGAAATTTTAAAACATCCCAAAAGGGTCGTCCGGGTATCCATCCCGGTGAAGATGGACAACGGGAAGATCAAAGTTTTCACAGGTTTCCGCTGTCAGTACAACGACTTCAGAGGTCCTTTTAAGGGAGGGATCAGATTTCACCCCGATGTAACTGAAGACGAAGTTGTGGCACTTGCCGCATGGATGACCTGGAAATGTGCTGTTATCGACATTCCTTTCGGCGGTGGAAAAGGTGGAGTTATCTGTGACCCTCGAAAACTCAGTGAAGGTGAATTACAGAGGCTTACGAGAAGATTTACCTACACCATTATGCCCATTCTGGGCCCTTCAATTGATATTCCTGCTCCTGATGTGTTCACAGGTGAAAAGACCATGGCGTGGATTATGGACACATACTCTGCATTTAAAGGATATTCTGAGCCCGGAGTTGTTACCGGTAAGGCGCGTTCAATAGGCGGATCCAAAGGCAGACGAGAGGCAACCGGTAGAGGTGTCAGCATCGTGGCTGATGAAACTGTTAAATATTTCGGTGAAGAGATAAGAGGAATGAAAGTGGCTGTTCAGGGGTTTGGCAATGTTGGATCGCACGCTGCACTTTTTATATCTGAACTCGGTGGCAAAATTGTCGCAGTTTCAGACATTTCCGGTGGACTTTACAATGAAAATGGCATTGATGTCAAAGCCCTCATTGAATATGTGAGGAAAAACAGGGTTATCGAAGGCTTTCCGGAAGCTGAAAAAATAGAAGGTGATAAAATCTTCGAACTCGATGTGGATATGCTCATACCGGCAGCACTTGAAGCCGTTATCACCCTCGATAATGTTGACAAGATCAAAGCCAGGTACATTGTAGAGGGTGCAAATGGACCCACAACACCTGAAGCCGACGAAGTCCTTTTCAATAAGGGAATCCATGTCGTACCTGACATTCTCGCCAACTCCGGAGGAGTCCTGGTTTCGTATTTTGAATGGGTTCAGAGTAAACTGGGCTTCTGGTGGGAAGAAGATGAGGTCAACCATAGACTGGAGATGAAACTTAGAAACGCCACAAGGGAAGTTATAGACACAGCCAAAGAATTCGGTGTTGATCTCAGAACCGGTGCCATGATCCTTGCACTCAGAAGAATCGAAGAGGTTTACAGGGAAAGAGAACTTTTCCCATGATTGAGGAAATAAAGCGAATTCTCAATGAATCCATCAGAGTAAAAGAAAAGATACTCGCCGACAACTCAATTCTCGAAAAAATCGAAGAAGCGGCAGAAATAGCTGCGGCTGCATTAAAAAACGGGAAGAAACTACTCGCCTGTGGCAATGGAGGATCAGCTGCCGACGCGCAGCACATTGTCGCTGAGCTCGTTGTGAAGTTCAGTAAGGAGAGAAGGGCGCTGCCAGCACTGGCACTCCTGCAGGACCCCTCAACTGTTTCCGCTGCTTCAAATGACATGGGATACGAACATGTTTTTGAAAGGCAGATTGAAGCCCATGGACATTCAGGTGATGTACTGCTTGCCATATCCACATCGGGCAAATCTCCAAATGTAAACCTTGCCGTAAAAAGGGCTCATTCCATCGGTATGAAAATAATTTATCTTGCAGGGGCAAGTGAACCGCCAGTCGCAAAGCTCTGCGATGTTGTTATCAATGTGCCCTCAAAATCCACTCCGAGGATACAGGAAAGCCATATAACAATCGGACACATCATAGTGGAGTTGATAGAAAAGAAGCTGTTCCCCTGACAAATGAGTTTTCTGGCAATTCTGGTTCTGGTGTTGATCTCCTTTGTATGGGGATCGACTTTCATTGTTGTAAAAAATGCCATTGCCCACATTCCTCCATTTTTATTTGTCTCCCTGAGATTTGCTATCGCTTCGCTGATACTCATTCCTTTTGTAATTAAAAACAGGTTCGGTTTATCGGATAATTTCAAGAAGGGAAGCATTGCGGGACTGGCCCTTTTTGGAGGTTACACTTTTCAGACCTTTGGCCTTCTATTCACGACCGCTTCAAAAAGCGCATTTATCACTTCTCTTGCCATTGTGCTTGTGCCATTCACCGGATTTGTTCTATTCAGGATTAAGCCATTAAAAAGGGAAATTTTTGCTCTGGTCCTTGCCTTCATAGGTCTCTATCAGCTGATTCTCGGTCCCTCCTTCAAATTCGAGGGAATGAATTTTGGTGATGTACTCACCTTTTTCTGTGCCCTTTCATTTGCCCTCCATATTTCTTTAACGGGTCATTACACAAACAAGGTGAATATAGAGACCTTCACTTTTTATCAGTTTGTTTTTGTTAGTCTGTTAGCTTTTGTATTTTCATTAACATGGGGGGAGAGTTTCACCGGGCTTGGTGGAAATCCTCTATATTCCCTGCTCCTTGTGGGTGTATTTGCAACAGCATTTGCGTTTGTTGGGCAAACCTGGGCACAGAGGCACATTAGAGCGACGAAAACCGCACTGATTTTTTCGCTTGAGCCTGTATTTGCTGCGATTTTTGCTGTGATTTATGGAGGAGAGGTGATAACAAAAAACCAGCTTGTTGGTGGGGTTTTGATTCTTCTCGGGATTTTGATTTCAGAGAGATAATTTTAATGGGCCCGCCAGGACTCGAACCTGGAACCCGCTGATTATGAGTCAGCTGCTCTGCCAATTGAGCTACGGGCCCTGAGGCGTAAATAATATATTCCGCCCCATTTCATTTGTCAAGATAACAGGGATGTTAAGGGTTTAATTTACTCTTCTCTTCCTCCTTCATCCTTTCTTACAATCAATCTACTGTCTTGCAGGACTCCACAAACATTCCTCCCGCTTCGCGGGACTCTACAACCTCCCCTCCCACGAAGTGGGACTCTACAACCTCCCCTCCCGCTTTGCGGGAGGGGATTAAGGGGAGGGCAACAAAAGCTCCTACCGCTTTTCCCTGTCAAATCTGCACTTTTGCCTCCTCCTTCATCCTCCCCCGCAGTGCGGGGGAGGGGTTGTAATGTAGCGGGAA
>CAZNDM010000037.1:0-19433 GCA_964571845.1 uncultured bacterium
ATCTGCTCTTTCTTCCTCCTCCTTACTCCTCCCCCGCATAGCGGGGGTGGAGTTTGAAAAAGGTCCCCGCAAAGCGGGGGAGGAGTTTGAGAAAGGTCCTCGCGAAGCGGGGGAAGAGTTTAAGGGTGTCCACACGCAAAGCGGGAGACAAATTTGAGTTGAGATCTCACACTCTGCGGATGAGAAATTTGAAAGGAGTTCCCCAGCAAAGTGAGGAGGAATTCGAAAAGGCTCCAGCAAATGGGGAAGGATTTGGAGCCGAGCTCCCGCAAAGCAGGAGACAAATTTGAGTGGAGATCTCACACACTGCGGAAGAGAAATTTGAAAGGAGTTCCCCAGCAAAGTGGGGGAAGAATTCGAAAAGACTCCAGCAAATGGGGAAGGGTTTGGAGCCGCGCTCCCCCAAAGCAGGAACCGATTTTGAGTGGAGATCTCACACTCTGCGGAAGAGAAATTTGAGTTGGTATTCCCCGCAAAGCAGGGAAGGATTTGAGGAGGGCTCCCCGCTTCGTGGGGAAGAGTTTTAAGAGAAAGTCCCCGTGGTGCAGGGGACAAGGTTACTAAGTACCCTCCTCTCCAAGAAATTAGTTTTTAATTCATTGGCCCGGTTACTGAGTACTCCCTATCCAAGAAATGCGTCCCTGAGATATAGTGCGATGTCTCTAATTACCAGCCCATTAGCAATTCTCCTTAGATTTGCAAGACAGATCGGGCACATGGTTACAATGTTTGTGCCATACTCACCGAGTTCATTCACTCTTTTCCGTGCAATTTCGAGAGCCTTTTCAGGAAAAATGGATTCAACAGGTCCACCACAGCAGAAAGTCAGTTTACCGCTGTTTTCTGGTTCAACGACTCTGTAACCCGCCTTTTGCAAGAGGGCGCGGGGCTCATCAACGAGTCCTTCGTATCTCGCATAAACACATGGATCGTGTATTACAACGGATGCATCGAGCTCCTTGATCGGCTGAAGGTTACCAATATTTTCAAATAGAATCTCAAGATAGCTTCTGACTTCGATATCAAAATCTGGAAAGATTTCTGGATAAACGGATCTCAGCATATTGGTCGTGTGGGGATCAACTGTTATCAGTCTTTTTACTCCCCATTTTTTCAGGATACCGGATACAAATTCTGCGTGCGACCTGAAAGTCTCATCAACTCCCATATCGTACAATAGAGCTCCTGTGTAATAATCATCTTCGTAAAGATAGCCAAACTCTACACCAGCTTTCTTTAGCAGCTTTGCAATACTCTTTAAGATCTCCTGATACTCCTCGTCCTCTTTTCGAGAGAAGAATCCCATAAAACCCGTCAGATTTACGACTCTATTGATACTCCTTCCCAGTCCAGCAAGCTTTTTTAGGGCACTGTCTCCATACTTCTCTGCATACTTCACAGTTGCAGAAATATAGGGAATAAGCTGATACATGCATCCTGTATAAAGCACGGTCTCGCCACCCCGGGGTAAGTCCAGACCTTTTGTCCATCTCATCGCGTCTTTTCGCGGTATTGGGAGAACAGAGTGGCGCTTCTCAAGGTTATCCTTCATTATGCCAACTGAAACCTCAATGGGAAAAGCCATTTTTCCACCTCCTTTCAAATCCTGTAAACATTCTGGAGCAAATATTTCCTCAGAATCCTTATGTTCTCGGCAATGTTCACCCCGGCTGGGCAGCTCTCCTCGCAGAGTTTACACAGAAGGCACGAGAAAATAGTTTCGGAGTTCTCCTTTATCTTATCCTCCATACCAAGCATAACATAGCGGAAAAGTTTTCTTGCGAGAATCCCTGTTTCCATTGGACAGATTGCCGTGCAGCACCCGCAATTCATGCAGGCGTATGCGTTGAATTTTTCGTCCTTTAGAAAATTTTTTATAAACGCAGGTTCAACCTTGACCGCCATTTTCACTCCTCCCCTTTTCAGTTAGCTCATACCTGTAATAGCCGTCATCCGTCACTTCGTGAGTTTCCTCTATGTAGCCGTATTTTCTCAGGCCCATCATCCAGAACATAACCTCATCTGCAGGAAATCCAAGTTTTCTTGCAACTTCAGGTACAGTCATTGGACCATCTGAAAGCACACGAAGTATCCTGTCACGCATATAAGGTTCTTCCCTGATTATTTCTCTGATGTCTCTCATTACACTTGCACCTCCTGTGCAAGGGCTTCAATCATGCTTTTTATCTGCATATCAGTGTATCCCTGGACATCTATTGCATCCTTTGTACATACAGGCACACAGGCTCCGCACCCTTTACACAGCGCTTCTTTGATCCGTGCCACCTCTCTCCCATCAATGCTGACCTTCTCTATGGCATCAAAAGGACATGCTTCGGCACAGTCACCGCACCACTCACATTTTTCAGCGTCAATTCTCGCGACCGTGGGCTCAAGCTCCACATAACCCTTCTTCAGGAGTCCTCCAGCTTTGGTCACGGCGAGAAGTGCAGAGGCAACACTCTCGGGTATATTTTTCGGTCCCTGGCAGGCACCACAGATGTAAATTCCATCCATCACCGTCTCAACGGGTCTTAATTTGGGATGTATTTCGTTGAAAAATCCATCACGCCCAACCGGCAGTTTGAAGATTTCAACAAGTTTATCGTTACTCCTTGGAACCATACCTGTTACAAGCACCACGAGATCAGGTTCTATATGGAGCTCTTCTCCATCAGACAGGGTATCCCTGACTTTTATCTTTACGCCCTTATCCGAAGTTTCTACCTGAGGAGGTGAGTCTTCAGAGAATCTTATGAAAATAGCTCCCCTGTTTCTGGCTTCCTCGTACATAAGCTCATACTTTCCGTATGTCCTTATGTCTCTGTAAAGGTGGTACTGGTAAACCTCAGGATACTTTTCGCTCACCATACAGGATGTATGAATTGCAGCATTACAGCAGAATCGTGAACAGTACTGGTTGCCATCAGACTGTCTCGATCCCACACAATAGATGTAAGCAATGGACCTGATTTCTTTGCCGTTGTGAGTCAGCTTGCCGTTGGAAGATTCAACAAGTCTCTTAAATTCAGGCAAAGTTATTACATCAGGTGATCCAAACCCGTATTCACCTCGTTGTGGCTGATAGACATCAAAACCGGTGGCAATAATTACAGCACCCGCACGGATTTCAACGATCTCACCTGTCTTGAGCCTGATTTTTATGTTAAAATCACCGACACAACCCTTTCTCTCAATCACCTCAGCGCTGGTGTAAAGCACGATATTGCCCCGCCTTTTCACCTCTTCAATGAGTTTTTCAATGATCTTTTTGCCAGATTTTCCGGTCTGGTAAATTCGATCAAAGTCTTTTACCCAGCCACCCGGTGCATCTGATTTTTCGACGACATAAACACTAATTCCGAGGTCAGCGAGTCCAATGGCTGCTCTGAGCCCCGAAATCCCGGCTCCCACCACAAGGACCGCTGGCTCTGTTTCGATCCTCAGAGGCTCAAGTGCCTCTGCGTGTCTCGCTCTTGCAATACCTGCTCTAACAAGTCTTATCGCCTTTTCTGTGGCGCCAGCAGGATCATCGGTGTGAGCCCAGGAATCCTGCTCCCTGAGGTTAACCTGCACATACTTATAAGGATTCAACCCGGCCCGTCTGGCAACATTCCTGAAAGTGTAAAGATGCAGTCTTGGTGAGCATGAAGCCACAACCATAGCATCGAGATTTTCATTTTTTATGTCCTCAATCATCATCTGCTGGGCAGCATCTGAGCAGGCAAACATCACCGTCTTCGCCACGACAACACCGTGTTCCTTCTCCACAACTTCACGGACTTTTTCAACATCAACGTAGTCAGAAATATTTCCTCCACAGTAGCAAATATAAACACCGATCCTTTCGTTCATCTTCCATCGCCTCCTTTCAATCTTTCAATGTAAGCTGCTGCCTGAGCTGCTGCGGCGCCTGCATGGAGAATCGTGTCCGGGATATCCATCGGTCCTGATGCTGATCCAGCAACGAAAACACCTTCGATACTCGTCTTCCCGGGATTTAAATCCTCGTCAACTTCATGGACATAACCGCTGATGTCCAGCTTCAAATCTTTTCCAAAAACCCGAAGCGCACTCACATTGGGAATGAGCCCAACGGATAGGACAACGAGATCGTGTTCAACCTTCCTGACCTCTCCACTCTCTATATCTTCAACCCACAGTAAAAGGTTTCCGTTTTCAAGCTCTTCAATCCTTGCCACCTTCCCTTTGACAAAATACACACCCATTGCCTTTGCCTGCTGGTAGAATTCCTCAAATCCTTTTCCAAACGCCCTGATGTCAATGTAATAAATGGTTATGTCCGCAAGAGGAAGTGCACCCATGAGGAGCTGTGCCTGTTTGAGTGAATACATGCAGCACACCCTTGAACACAGGGAATTATTGACCGTGTGATCTCTCGAACCAGTGCAAAGGATGAACGCGATGTTTTCCGGAATTTTGCCATCAGAGGGTCTCAAAACCGCATTGTAGGGCCTCGTGGGAGAAAGAAGTCTGTCCATCTGCATGGCTGTAATCACATTCCTGTATCTTCCGTAACCATACTGGAGTTTGAGCTCGGCAGGGAAGAGTTCAAAACCTGTGGATGTGATAACAGATTTCACCCTGACAGCCAATTCCTCGCCCCTGTCATCAAAGTTAATGGCACCCGCAGGACACACATTCACACACTGGTGACATTCTGAGCACACGCCACAATCGAGGCATCTTGAGGCACTGTATCTAACCTCCTCTTCAGTCATCGGAATCTCCACCTCATCAAAGTTGTTTATTCTCTCGCTGATTCTTCTCTCCTTTCTTGCAACAGGTGGACGGGTGGAATAGGTCTTCTGTCGTCTCAGGACTTCGGATTGATCAACCACAGGTAGTCTCCTGTCAAACTCCACATCAAGGCTGAGACCTTTGAGGAATCTGTCAATGTAAAAAGCCGCCCTTTTTCCCAGACCACATGCCTCGGTTATGGTCGCAGGACCGAGAACAGCATCGCCACCAGCAAAGACATATGGTATCGATGTCTGAAGAGTAACTGGATTGACCTTTATCGTTCCATCGGGATTTAGCTCGAGTTCATCTTTGAAAATCGATGTTGTGGGTCTGTTCCCTATAGCAATAATGGCAATGTCTATATCCATTTCGAACTCGGATCCCGGAATGGGGATGGGCTTTGGTCTCCCGGTCGAATCAGGCTCTCCAAGTCTCATCTTCTGGCAAACAACTTTCTTTAACTTTCCATTTTCTCCGATGAATCTAACCGGTACACAGAGGAATTTGAACTCAATGCCTTCAGCTTCGGCTTCTTCCACTTCAATGAAGTAGGCTGGCATCTCGGCTCTGGTTCTCCGGTACTGCAAGATTACCTTTTGGGCTCCCAGTCTGAGAGCCACCCTTGCAGGGTCAATTGCGGCATTGCCGCCGCCCACAACGAGCACCTTCTTACCTCTGACATCAGGTGGAGTACCGAATTTAACCCTCTTTAAAAAGTCAATGCAGTGGTAAACACCATCGAGATCCTCCCCTTCGATGTTCAGCATCCTCCTTGAAGATGCTCCGGTTGCGACAAAAATGGCGTCAAATCCCTGCCTTTTGATATCCTTCAGGGATGTAACATTGGCACTGGTCTGGATTTCAACTCCAAGCGAAGTTACATTTTTGATATCTCTTTCAACGACCCACGAAGGCAACCTGTAATCTGGAATGACCGTTCTCATCAAGCCGCCGGGGACCGGCTCTTTTTCGAAAATCTTGACATTGTAACCGAGTTTTGCAAGGTGGTAGGCGGCAGTGAGACCTGCGGGACCAGATCCAATGATAGCCACCTTTTTACCATTGGCTTTTACCTTTACATTTTCGGGCTCGGGATGCCTCTCGTAATAATAATCAGCGATAAACCTTTTTATGCGTCTTATTGGCAGAGGACCTTCAAGCTGTCCACGCGTACAACTATCCTCGCAGGGGGCAAAACACGCCCTGCCGAGTGTCCCGACAAGCGGGTTATCTTCGAGTATGAGTTTGAAAGCTTCTTCAAATTTTCCTGACCTTGCCAGAGCCACATATCCGTGTGCCTTTATTCCGGCGGGACAGGCAAAGGAGCAGGGAGATGTACCGGCTCTTTCAATAACTGCCTTCTTCGGGATTGCCTGAGGAAACGCAATGTGGGCAGCCCTTCTTGATACCATGTTGTAGTTAAATTCATCGGGGACAGCTACAGTGCAGGCGAACTCACACTGTTGACAGCCGGTGCAGGCATCAAAGTTGACAAAGGTGGGCTTTTTGAAGATTTTCACATCGAATGTGCCGTCAGGATTTTTCTTAATCTCCTTAACTTCAGAATATACGAGAACATCAACATTTGGGTGATGTGCAGTTGCAGCCATTTTCGGGGTAGCAATACAGCTTGCGCAGTCGAGGGTGGGGAAGACCTTGGACAGGAGGATCATTTTACCACCGATACTTTCGGCTTTCTCAACGAGCAGGACTTTATAGCCCATGTCTCCGAGATCAATGGCGGCTTCCATACCTGCGATACCACCGCCAATAACGAGGACATCGTAATTCATGATGCCACCTCCCCTTTCCTGACAGGTCCGAGTGACTTGAGAGTCATATAAAAGTTGTGCATGTGATTAACAAAAGGTTCGGCACACACGGAGCAGATAGCCGCCATCTTCAGTCTTGATGGGTTGTAACCATTCTGTTTCAACAGCTCCTGCGCCTTTTCAGTTATCCTTGCTGTCCTGTCCGTGCAGTCTTTCAGACAGGGGCAATCAGTACCATCGGCAGCAATAAAGACACCGTCAAAACCTTTTTCAAGGGCATAAAGTATCCAGGCAGGTTTTATGGAGCTGGAGCACGGGACAGCAACTGTAACAACGGTTGTGGGGTAATGCATATGCATGCTGCCTGCGAGATCAATCCCAATATCAGATATGTATTCGGTGGAGAAGACGAGGATTTTCGGGCGAAAATCCTCGTCTTCTCTCCTTACTTCTCCTTTCATCATTTCCCTCTTTTTACAAAGATTCTCCAGTATCCTGCCTCTTCGATGGTGCCAAGATACTCGTGGCCCATCTTTTTCGCCCAGAGAGGCAGGTCCCTCTTGGTACCAGGATCAGAAGAGAGTACCTCCATGATTCCACCGACAGGTACCTCTGCAATCGCCCTTTTAGCAGCGAGCAGTGGACCGGGGCAGGATGTGCCCCTTGCGTCAACCACCTTGTCCACCTTC
The DNA here is from genome assembly GCA_964571845.1 of uncultured bacterium. Classification (GTDB taxonomy): domain Bacteria; phylum Hydrothermota; class Hydrothermia; order B15-G9; family WFZT01; genus WFZT01. Next base: position 7,226 of record CAZNDM010000037.1, read on the forward strand.
AGATTTTTGAGTTCTTCAACTGCGAGCTCAGCCATTTTCTAATCCTCCTTTTATATGAACAGGGTAATGGCAGCATCTCTGGATTTTTCGATCCACTCCCCTGCTCCGATGATGTCATCGACCATTTCGAGGTCCTCTTTTTTCACATTCCAGATGGAGGCTGCGGTGGAGCATGCGTAGATTTTTACATTACCTGTTTCCTTGGCTTCTTTGAGGATATCGAACCACATGGGTAGATTGAGTTCCTGCAATCTGCGTGCGACCATTTCAGCCTTGTCCTGGAACTCAGAGAGGTTCATATTCTCCTTGATAACATCTTTTTTGAAGGCATAGACACCCCAGAGCTGGAGGAAGATTTCCACATCCATGTCCATGGCGACAGCGCCACTGGCAAGGATAGCCATGCCAGTCAATCTATCAATGCTACCACTCATTACGGTCATGCAAAGTTTGTTAGCCATTTTTTCAACCTCCTTTTCAATGAAGTCAATAAAATACTAATTGCATTTTTTAATAATGTCAAGATTTTCTATTTTAATAGCAATCAAAAGACTTAAAAGCAAAATTAAATAAAAATCAGAATTTTTAAGACCTGACAACAATTAAACTTACATGCATTCTGGTTCATGTAGTCATGTTTTTGAAACTCCTTCTCAAAATTCCCCGCTTCACAATTTACCCCCACCAATTTTTGAAATATTGCGAATTGGTATCATTATAAATTAGGATTTTAGCTAAATTATTTTTTATAAAACATTTGACATTAAATACTTAATGACATAAAATTATCACCCGATGAGTGAAAATAACTATTTGGATGAATTAACCGTTCTTCAGGCTGAACTGTGTAAGTCCTTCACCAACCCCGTAAGGATCGCTATCATTCGTATCCTTGCGGAAGGTGAAAAATCCGTTTCCCAGATCTCCTCTCTCCTGTCCGTACCCGTTCAAAACATCTCACAGCACATGAAAATCCTGAAGGAAAACGGTATCGTCGGATCCCGCAGAGATGGTCACAGAATCATCTACTTTATCGACAACAAAAAACTCCTGCGAGTTTGTCAGCTGATGCGCGAAGCCCTTATCGAAATCCTGAAAGAAAAAGTCATGATGCTTCAGAGGAACATTGAATAGGAGGTTTTATATGGGCAAAATTTCACGAAGAAAATTTCTTAAAGGTACTGCACTCACTGTGGGGACCTCCATGCTCGCTCCCGGTATCTCCAGAGCTCAAAGAAGGCCTCAAACCTGGCATGGAAGGGAAAGGGTGGACGAAATTCCATCCACATGCGAGATGTGCTTCTGGAGATGCGGCATTATCGGTGAAGTAAAAGACGGAAGACTCGTCAGAATCAAGGGCAACCCCCTGCATCCCAACAATCAGGGCAAGATCTGTGCCCGTGGAAATGCAGGTATAAAGCTCGTCTATGATCCGGACAGACTCAAATATCCTCTAATGAGGGTTGGGAAGCGCGGGGAAGGAAAGTGGCGTCGTGTCTCATGGGACGAAGCACTGGACTTTATGGTCAACAAAATGAACGAAATCAAGGAAAAATACGGTCCAGAAGCCATCGCCCTGTTCCCACATGGCAGCTCTTCAAGGTTCTTCAAGATGGCAATGCTTCACTGGGGGTCTCCAAACTTTGCTGTGGCGTCGTTCAACCACTGCAGAGGACCAAGGGATGTCGGTTTTAAACTAACATTTGGTACAAGTCCCGGTTCACCTGAAAGAATTGACCTTGAAAATGCATCCATGATCGTACTCATAGGGTCTCATCTCGGTGAAAATGTACACACGGGACAGGTTAAGCAGTTTGCAGATGCAGTTGCAAGGGGTGCCAAGCTGGTTGTGGTTGACCCTCGTTTCTCAACAGCCGCCTCAAAAGCCCACTGGTGGTTACAGATACGCCCTGGAACAGACCTTGCCCTCCTCCTCGCCTGGATCAATGTTCTCATCGAAAAAAGGCTTTATGACATCGAATTCGTTAACAAATACACTATGGGTTTTGACCAGCTCGCGAGAGCAGTGAAAGACTACACTCCCGAATGGGCTGAAAAAATCACCGAAATACCCGCTCCTATCATAAGAGAAACAGCGATTGAAATGGGGGTAAGGAAACCATCAGTCGTAATCCATCCAGGCAGACATGCTACATGGTACGGAAATGACACGCAGAGATCACGTGCAATCGCAATTCTCGTTGCACTCCTCGGAGCCTGGGGAAGACCCGGCGGATACTTCATGCCCACAAGACTCAAAACAGCGAAGTGCCCGTGTGAACCCAACATCGACCACAACAACAACGTCTGTAAAGCACGTGGTGACGGCAGATACCCATTTGCAGAGGAAGGTGTCCCCTCACATTGTGTCATCGAAGCCACCCGTACAGGCAAGCCCTATCCGGTTAAAGGCTGGATAGTCTATGGGCAGAACATCATACAGTCCGTGCCGGAACCACAGAAAACCCTCGAAGCTATCAATAATCTGGATCTCATGGTCGTTATAGATGTTATGCCAACGGATCCCGCCCTCTATGCAGATCTCATCCTTCCTGAGGCAACATACCTTGAAAGGTACGATGCACCGATAGTTGTGTCCAACTGGAAGACCCCTTATGTCGCCTTCCGACAGCCTGTAATTAAACCCTTATTCGAGGCAAAAGAGCCTTACTGGATCGCCAAGGAATTCCTGAAAAAGATGGGACTAAAGGACTGTTTCCCGTGTGGAACCATTATTGATGTCATAAACAGAACATTGAGCCCGCTCGGTATCACAACTGACGATCTATCAAAAACTGGAGTCATTTCATTCCCTGGAAATCCTTTCCCTGAAGAGCCCTTCAGATTCAAAACTCCGACCGGGAAGATCGAACTTTACTCAACAAAGCTTGCGGCTGCCAACATCTCGCCTGTCCCGATCTACACGCCGGTGGAGGACCCTCCCAAAGGCTTCTTCAGACTGCTTTATGGAAGATCCCCTGTCCACTCTTTTACCCGCAGTATAAACAACGAGTGGCTCTTTGAGATCATGCCCGAAAATTCGGTCTGGATAAACGACGAGGCAGCCAAGGTTATGGGGCTGAATCAGGGAGACGAGGTTTACCTCATAAATCAGGACGGAGTGAGGGAAGGCCCGGTCAAAGTTTTCGTTACACCCGGTATTCGAGATGACTGTGTCTTTGTCGTTCACGGCTTTGGCCAGAGGAATCCCATGATGAGACGAGCCTACAAGAAGGGGATCTCTGACAACTTCCTCATTTCAAGAATAGTGCCTGATCCGGAGACAGGAGCCTCTGGAATGAGGGTAAACTTCGTAAAAATTGAAAAGGACGGCAAGGTCCTCGAATATGTCCCGCGTGGTTACGAGGAGAGGATCAAGCGAGCCCGCGCAGCCTTTATCAAGCCGGAAGTGAAAATAGAGAAGATAACCCCGGTCCAGCCACAGCCGCAGGAAGAGGAAGAAGAGGAAGAAGGATGCTAAGGAGGTTTTGAAATGGCTAAGTATGCGATGGTTATCAATGTTCAAAGGTGTGTTGGATGCCATGCCTGTGAGCTCGCCTGTAAAGCCGAATGGGGAGTCCCCGATGACATGCACAGAACATGGGTTAAACCCACACATCCTACAGCCTTAAAGAGAGGTGGTGGCCTCTTTGAACTCGTAGCCGCATTCTATGTTGGACAGTGTAATCACTGTGATTCGCCATCATGTGTTCCCGCCTGTCCAACAGGTGCCACATTTAAGAGAGACGACGGTATCGTCGTCGTGGATCACGAGCTCTGTATTGGATGTGGTTATTGCGTGGACGCCTGCCCTTATGGTGCCCGCTACATCCATCCTGAGCTCAAGAAGGTCGATAAATGCGACTTCTGTGCCCCGAGACTTGAAAAAGGACTTGAACCGGCGTGTGTTGAAACCTGTATTACAGGTGCAAAAGTCTTTGGTGACCTTGAGGATCCCACGAGTGAGGTCTTCAAGCTCGTTTACGAGGAGAACGCCCGTGGTATCACTTCTCCCGAGGTCAACATTGGACCAAATGTTTACTACATTGGGGATAGCAAAAAAGTGGACCTGATTGCATCAAAGTTTCCCCCTCACAAGCCCAAGCTGCCCACCCCTGCTTCTCTATTCGAAAAGGTTTTAAAACCACTTATAAGCCTTGGCGTTGTCGCCTCGTTCCTCGGTGCCTCTGTCGCATTCTTTGTCCAGCTTTTTAAAGGCGAAGAAAAATTCGAGTGAGGTGAGCCATGAGAAAGGAGATATTTGAAAAATTTTTACCCCTGACTTTTGAAGAGAGGGAAGAGCTGAAAAACAAAAAGCTGAAAAAGCACGACATTGCCACGATTTATCTCCACTGGTTCAACGCCCTTGTCTGGTTCGTAGAACTTATCACTGGTTCTGCTCTGATTATATCCAGATACTACAGGTTTACCCCTGAGTTCTGGCAGAAAATCTGGCTTGAAATCTTTGGATCTCGTGCGAATCTTCTGAAATTCCACATCATGGTTGGTGTAACATGGATCGTTGTACTTCTGATCTACGCCATTTTCGGTTACAAAAACTACCTTCTCGGATACATCAAAAACATGCTCATCCTCACGAGAGATGACATAGAATGGGTTATCAAACGCGGTCAGCAAATTCTGGGTAAAAAAGTTTCACTGCCTCCGCAGGGAATCTACAACGGGGGACAGAAGCTGTACGCGTGGGATGTGGCTGTTGGCACTCTCATTATTGCGATAACAGGACTAATCATGGCTTTTCACCTGTGTGGCACCACAGCAGTTAGATGGGCAATTGCCCTGCATTTTCTCGGCGTTGGTATGGTCGTGATGGGGCTTTTTGTCCACATTTACATGGCTGCATTCATGCCCGAGGAAAGACAATCCTTTTTCTCAATGTTTACAGGCTATGTCAATGAGCTTTACGCCTACGAGCACCATTACAAATGGTGGCAGGAGATGGTAAGAGAACGCGAAAAGTGGCTTGAGACTTACAGGAAAGAAATCGAAGAGGAGCTCAAGAGTACCGGGGAGGCAAAGGCATGAAAAAATTCATCCTTGCAATTGCCATTTTCGGACTTGTACGAGCCGAATATTCTGAATTTTACAAAAATGCATCTCTTTTCCTTCAGGTTCTTGGAAATTTTAAATATGAAATCACTCCACAGGGGCTCAAAGCACTCATAAATTCTGGCTCAAACAGCTTTGTTATCATCGATCTGAGGTCTGAAAATGCGTATCGCAGGGGGCATATCAGGGGAGCGGTAAACATCCCTTACAAAAAGTTGTTTTCACCGGAAAACATAAACAGACTGCCAAAAGATAAGAAAATAATCGTTTACTGTCCTGATGAGTCAATCTCTCCTTATGTGGTCGCCCTTTTGAGGGGGGCAGGATTTGACGCCTGGCAACTCAAGGGTGGATACAGATCCTGGACCGGTGGCGTGAGTCAAAAACCCGTTGAAGTTAAAAAGGAGGTTAAGGTTAAACCCGAAAGAATTGCACCTCAGCCTCCTCCTCCAGAACCGGAAGAGGAGGAGGAAGAAGAGGGATGTTAACAAAAAGGAGGTAAAAGTATGAAGAAGTACAAACTGATGTCCTTAATAATTGCGGTAACCTTTATGGTACCAGCGTTGCACGCACAGATTAAGTCACCCAAGGAGCTCGTAGGAGCGGTAAAAGCATCAATCAACTGGGTAACCCCGCAGGAAGCACACAAGATGATACAGACCATGCCCAACCTTGTGGTAATTGATGTGAGAGAAAGTGGTGAGTATCTGATCGGACATCTGCCAAAGGCGATCAGCATTCCTCGTGGACTCCTCGAATTCAGAATCGGATTTGTAACCAAGGATCCCAATAGGCCCATACTCATTTACTGTCTCTCAGGTGGTCGTGCATCATTGGCGTACAAGGCACTTGAGAAAATGGGATACAAGAAGCTTTACAATCTCAAAGGTGGATACAAGGCGTGGAAAAAGGCAGGTTTACCGGTAAGTAAGAAACCGGTTGAGTGAATGGGAATGTTAGGCGCGCGCCTTCGGCGCGCGCCTAACAAAAAAATTTCAACCATGTTTGACGAAGAAAAATACATAAATCCATACATCGGCGGTATCCTTCTGGGTTTACTCCTCGTCCTCACTTACTTCATATTCGGAAGAGGACTTGGAGCATCAGGAGCCTTCGATAGACTCGTGGCTTTCTTTGCCGGTCTCCTTGCACCTGCATGGACAAAAAACCACCCTTACTGGCACAGATACTATTATCATGGGCATACACCCCTTACAAATTTTCTCGTATATCTCTCTATCGGGCTCATCATAGGTGGATTCGTTACAGGCAAAATCCTGGGGAAAACCCGAATACAGGTGCAGAAAGGTCCAAAGATCAATTCAAAGGAAAGGTTCATCTGGGCGTTTCTCGGTGGTTTGATTATGGCAATTGCCACACGATTTGCGAGGGGATGCACGAGTGGTCAGGCACTTTCCGGAGGTGCAACACTGGCAGCTGGTAGCTGGCTCTTCATGATGGGATTCTTTATATCCGGACCCATTGTCGCTTTCATAGCACGCAAATTGTGGAGGTAACTGATATGGGACCTATCTTTAAGTTAACTCACATATCGCACGGGTTGTACATTCTCATTGCCATCCTTACTGGAATTGCGTTTGGCGCCATCCTTACAGTATCCGGTTTTATCTCAACGAAAAAATTAACCGGTGTCTTTTACTTTGATGACTTTGCCGTGCTGAAAGTGTTGTTTACGGGAATCGTCGTGGGTAGCATTGGAATCTATCTGCTTGGAGACCTGGGAACGCTAAACTTCAGTAGAATCTACATACCCAGGACATTCTGGATCTCCCAGTTCGTTGGTGGACTGCTCTTTGGAGTGGGATTCATTCTTTCTGGATACTGTCCGGGTACGAGCATCATCTCAGCGGTAACAGGGAGTCTTGATGCCATAATTGTAATCGTTGGAATGCTTGCGGGTATGGCAGTGTTTGGCATAGGCTTTCCTTTATGGGAAAAGTTATATCTGGCAGGTGAAGCCGGCAAAATAACGCTACCTGATGTGTTTGGTGTAAATCACTGGGTTGTTATAGGTGCACTGGTGGTCATCGCCGTTTTTATGTACATCCATGTTGAACTGTTTGAGAAGAGGTAATCCCAAATTCCACCTCGTCCTCACCCATGGGAGGTACACCTCCCATGGGTGCTATCTATTTTGAACCCTTAATTTTGCTGATAATTACACTCTTTCCGGGCTGTAGCCCGATAATGAGAGGTTTTTTCCTCACTTCATAAATACCATCGTTCAGGGAATTTTGTACGCGATAAATTCCGGCATCGAGAGGCACTCTGGCAAAGAGTGGCCCGTGATTAACGCTCAAAATCATTATGTCTCCCTCGTCTATCACATTTATGCTTGCTTTCCTGTAATTCTGGAGATATTCTGCTGCGTCTTTGATGGAAAGGAGCTTGAAATTCATGTCTCTCGCTATTCTCACCTGTCTTTCAAAGTTAATGGGCAGAATAGAGTAAGTATTGAGCACATTGTGCTTTTTCATTATCTGAAGTTCAAAGGCATTTTCAGGAAAGACATGGTGATTCATGATGACAATCCATCTGTTCTGTCCCGCCCCAAGTATTCTGTGGTATTTTTTAACCGATGGATTTGAGTCATTGTACACCTCAAAGCTATAAATCCTGTAGGGATCAAAGGTTATCGTGTTGTATTTATTCCCACCAACCCTAAGGTATCTAAAGCCGGCGCGTTTTACGGCAGTCACAGCTTTTGAAAAGTATCTCGAATATGGCATGTGGAAGGTTAGAATTCTTCTGCCAGTAACCTCCTCAAGAATTTCTCTCGATTGTTTGAACTGGGCAACAAGTGAATCTGTGGGGAGTTTGTAAATCTCAAGGGAATGGATGTGACCGTGAGAAGAGATCTCGTGCCCTCTGTCGCTTAAAATCTTTACTTCTCTACGAGACATTCTTCTCATCTTCAGCTCACCGGGCGGACCTGTTACGAGATTCTGGTCTGATAACCATGAGGTTACAATTCCAAAGCTACCCTTTGCCCCGTACTTCTCAAGTATGGGAAATGCATATTTGAACTGAGACAGGTCTCCGTCATCAAAAGAAAATGTAACGAACCCTCTGTAATTTCCCATAAATGGGAGAAGTGTTACCCTCCCCTTTTCAGGTGAACTCTCCATGATCCGGGGATCTTTAAGATTTTTTAATGAGTCTTTAAGGACAAAATAGCTCTTTTTGAGTCTCTCTCTGTAGATAGGTTTGTCCCAGCCATCCCAGATGTATCTGTTGGAGAATTTAAATGTTTTTCCATCAAAACCCGGTATGGCATCCACTACACTGTCGCCGGAAAACAGTGCAACGGAGACGGCAATGCCGTTTGTAATAACGGCATCAATGTCCGGTGTCTCGGGGTCGTTCTGAAGTACATGGTGAGATGAAGGATCTGTAACATTGATAGCGTTCCATCCCAGTCTGAGTTCGATCACCCTGCCCTCAAAATACCAGTCAGCAAGCGAATTTTCTTCCTGCTTTCCAAAGATCAATCTTCCTGGATAAAATACCCTGCCCGGGATAGTGTCACCAAGTAGTGTTACCCTTTCTCTGTTTGCCTGAAGCAAAGGCTCTACGAATTTACCCTCTTCACTTCTTTCTGTTCGCATGGGTGAAAAAATCTCGTAAATCCAGTTGCGGTAAACATTGTAAGTTTCTTCCACGAGGATTCTTCCTTCATCTGAAAGTTCGATGATGAATTCAGTTCCGTGATCAAATCTGTATTTTTTGCCGGGGTAGTAAAATTCGCCAAGATCTTTTTCGTAGGTATCCAGGAATATTCTCAGGGTCTCCGCATCTGGTTTAAAATCCTCTGCAAGTTCAATTTTGAAGTAAATGTAAACAGGATCTGTTGTAATACTGAGGCTTTTGATTTTTTTGTGTCCCCTGACAAATGTCGGGATTTTCTGCCAGTCATCGGTTTTCCCGTCTATTTTGATAATGTCAGGGTCAAAGCTGACGAGGCCAAATGTTTGCTCCGCATCATAAATATTGTGCCAGAGTGGATTTCTGCTCATGGGATTTTCAAAGTCCATAAAGAGCCAGTTTCGCTTAAACCACTCGTCCATCCATTCAAAGAGTATCCCTCCGGCATAGCCAGCCTCAAAAATGTCTTTAAAAAGTCTGAAGTTTATAATTCCCTGCTGGACTTCAGTGTGTCCACCCTGGTGCATGCCAAGAGGATTAAAGTGGCCTATACCTCTTGACGAAGGGACGCCAAATTCAGCAACAAGGATCGGAAGACCATCAGTAGCCTCCTTGAGTGCCGCAAGATAGCCTGCATAGTTGTCAACTCCGTGAGGTGTTTCATAATCTCCATACTCGTTATTAATGAAATCAGGGTAGTAAGGATAAATGTGGTAAGAGGCGAAGAAGCCTGCGGAATTGAGATCAGTTCTATAAAACTTCGATGGGTCCACTGTAAATAAGTCATTGTCATACTCTCTGACCCTATCTGACTCAATAAATTCACTTATGTGATAAAGGGGGTCAAGTGTGAGCCAGTTTACAAAGGAAACTGGATGCAGGGTTCTATATTTCGCCGCTTCATAAGTGGATATGTAGTCGAGCATCTTTGCAAGCCAGATTTCCATGGGATTTCCATGTGGAATGGAGATAAAATTTCCGACAAATACGGTGTCAGCCGGATGCATTTTAATAGTTTTCCTGACACCATCAGGTTCCCACTCGCGCCCGAAAATGAAACCAAATGTATAATCAGAGACATCGACAAAATATCCACCCTTTCCGTGAATAGCATCAACAACCCTTTCTATTTCACGCTGAATCTTCAGCGAGAAATCCTCTCTCAGATAATCCTCGTCCTCTGGCACAGGCACCCATATACCCTGAAACAGATAAATTGGATGTGCTGAATTTTTCATGTTATATGCGGCAAGAGCACTGTAAAAATCCGGGGGTAGAAGGGTATATACCCTTATGGCATTAAATCCTGCATCGCCCATCAATCTCAGCCATCTGCTGTAATCCTCTCTTGTAGGAGCAAATTCAGCTGGATAGGTACCTGGCAGAGCCGGACCAAAATTTATGCCACGAACAAAGTACGGGACAAAAACTGTATCAACCCCACCTCCTGCACTTGACCTTATCATCATGATTTCAAGGTGTTCGCCCGCAACACGGGAATGCACCCTGAGACTTTCGGCTATCATCCTGATTTTCTCAGGTGTTACATCAACACCAACCTTCTTTATCACCTCTTTTTCCACCTTCTGCACCCGTGGAGTAAGATATCTTCTCTCAATTCTGTAGAGTTGATATGAAAGGCCCAAAACAGCGAGTAGCAATGCAAACAATATCAAAATTCTGACTTTCATGGCTGGATCACTTTATCCTGGTGGTGAAACCAAGTGTAAACTGTTTGTAACTGTAGTTCTCAGATGTAACAAAAGAGGAAAAAGATGCGTACACCTTTCCTGCACCTGCTTCCAGAGAGAAGGTCGTCGTTTCTGGTTTTCCAGATACTGACCTGCTTGCATCGAAATAGACATAAAATTTTTCAAAATCTTTAAATAAAATTACACCGATCGAGTGGAGATTGAAATCCTGTGGAGAATAGTAAAATGGCGACCATCTGTCGTATTTTTTATATCCATACGAGTAAAGGACCTTCCCGTTGAAGGGTCTCTTCAGCACAGACTTTGTAACCGTAAGATCAAAAATTTTTCTGTTGTTGTCATCAAAGGGAATTGTCCCCTGGTCTAATCCCGCTTTTATCGAAAATCCTGCAATATCAAATTTTCCTCTTAACTCGAGGTGCCGCAATTTTATCATGTTGCCTTCCTCAAGAATCTCCTCGGCGTATATGAGCTCACCATTCAAGAAACCTCTCTTGTAAAGTATGCTCGAGTAAAAAACGCCTGTGGCACCAAATCCCGGTGAAACTGTAAGCGTGAATGGGAACAGTTTAAAGACAATCCCGGGTTGAATTAGATAAACCTGCCTCGACGAATCTGACTCAAAACCTGTCCTGTGAAAACCGAACCTCAGGCTGAGATCGAGGAATTTGTTAATGTATTTTCGGCTGCTCAAAACAATATTGAAGTGATTTATTGTACTCAGAGAGTCCTTTTCCACAGCTGGTGTGATTTTCAAACTCAAAAGAGGGCTCAAAAGAGACCTTACCCTGGCTATCCCCTTTTGCGCCTCGGCATTCGAAGGATCTTTTTCAAGAGCTTTCTTATACCACATTACCGCGTCTCTGTAATCGGACTTCCACTCGTAAATGTTTCCAATTTTTACCATTAACTCAGGATCGTTGGGTGAGAGATCCAGCGCTTTTTTAAAACACTCGATGGCTCTATCATACATGTCACTCCATGTGTAGATCTCACCACACAGTTTATAAACTTCAGGGTCTTTAAAGAACTCAAGTGCAACTTCAATCCATTTACGGGCATTTTTAAGATCCCCTTTCCAGCCATAAACCTGTGCAATTCCCATCAAAGCATCTTTATCATTGCCATAGAGGGTTATGATGTGTTTATAAACCGATATCGAGCTATCCAGCTGGTCATCCCATGAGAGTGTAAGAGCAAGGCCAAGAAGGGCGTCATAGTCGTCAGGATCAACCTTTAAAATTTCATTGTATATCCCAATGGCTTTTTTCAGGCTGTCCACCATCCTGAAGGCAAATGCCCGTGCAAGAAGAATGTCCTTGTCAACTTTTCCTGAATCAATGAGTGTTTCTGTGATTTTCAGTACCTCAGCATACTTCCCCTGATCAATAAGACTCCAGAGATCACCCCGTTGCGTATTGGCAAAAATTGCTAATGCTACAAAGATTCCGAGCATAAGTACCTCCTTTGGAATTCGGGAGATAAGGTTTTTAAATTTAAAGCACCGTGTCGGCTGAATCCACAGATTTTCTTCTAATTCGCAGCAGGGATTGCATTTTCAGTTCAAAATACGCATCAGCTGGCTCATCAACCAAAACCCATCCTGTTTAAAAAACTTTACCTTTCATATTAAAAAATGGGATCAAGCCGTCATATCTCATTTCACAATATGGGAGGATTCGCTCACCTTCCACTCCCACGATGGTAAGGTCCATCTGAAAATCTGCAATTATCTACAAGAAGATTCACACAGTTTTTTT
>CAZNDM010000038.1:0-8406 GCA_964571845.1 uncultured bacterium
TCCCACGTAGCGGGACTCTACAACCTCCCCTTCCACGAAGTGGGAGGGGATTGAGGGGAGGGCAATGAAAACCCTATCTGCTTTTCCCTGTCAAATCTGCACTTTTGCCCCCCTCCTTCATCCTCCCCCAAACCTCTCCGAGGTTCGGGGGAGGGGTTGTGTATCTTCCCTCACAAAAATTTTACGCCCTTACACTTAAATCCTTTAATCAGTACATAAAAAGTCGGAAATCATTGATCATTCGAACCCAAGCAAAATTTGCATGATAATTCAACCGCGCGATGACAAAACCTGAGTGAAAGTCACATTATCAAAATTCACAGATTCAGGACTTCCCGACACTTTTCTGACCGGTATCACAATGATCATGTTGTAACCACCTGTTTTATACTTGAAAATTTAAGCTCTTATGAAAACCGCAATCGTTCATGAGTGGCTGACCCAGCTGACTGGATCAGAAAAAGTTGTTGAAAATATCTATAGACTCTACCCTTCCCCACTCTATGTACTCGTAAAGGACCCCAATTCGATTAAGGGAACTATTTTTGAGCACATGGAGATCCACACCTCCTTTATCCAGAAATTACCGGGTGCCAGGACAAAGTACAGGAACTATCTATTCCTTTTTCCCCTCGCAGTTGAACAGTTTGATCTCAGGGATTACGACCTGATACTCTCCTCAAGTCATGCAGTGGCAAAGGGGGTTCTCACAACACACGAACAGCTTCATATAACCTACTGCCACACACCCATCAGGTACGCCTGGGACCTTTATTTTGAATACCTCGAATCTTCAAATCTTGAAAAAGGTATCAAAGGATGGCTTGCCAGATGGGTCCTTCACAACATTCGAAAGTTCGATGTCATTTCGTCATCACGACCTGATTTTTACATTGCCAACTCAAACTATGTCAGGAAACGAATAAAAAAGATTTACGGGAGAGACGCAATTGTCATATATCCGCCGGTTGAAGTTGAAAAATTCCACATCTCCAGAAAAAAGGAAGACTATTATCTCGTCGTTTCAAGACTCGTGCCCTACAAAAAAGTTGACCTCGTTGTAAGAGCGTTCCAGCACCTGCCAGATAAAAAACTCATCGTTATTGGCGAAGGACCTCAATTAAAAAAGGTTAAAAGATTAGCCGGCAAGAATGTCGAGTTTCTTGGATATCAAAACTTCAAAAATCTTTCAGAGTACATGTCAAAAGCCAAAGCATTGATACATCCTCAGGTAGAGGACTTTGGCATAGTGCCAGTTGAGGCTATGGCATCAGGGACACCTGTTATTGCTTACTCAAGGGGTGGTGCATCAGAAACCGTGATTGACCGAAAAACCGGAGTACTTTTCCACGAACAAACACCCGAAGAAATTGTCAGTGCCATCCACAGGTTTGAAACAATGGAGTTCGATCCAGAAGAGTTAAAAAGATACTCAACAAAGTTCAGCAGCGAGAGGTTTCGCAGGGAATTCAAATCCTTTGTGGATAGAAAAATTCAGGAGTTTTTTGGATGAAAATCGTTTTGCTTGGATTCGGCAATGTAGGTCGTGGATTTGTTAGGGTTTTCCTCAAACATCAAACCTATCTCAAAAAGTTCGGAGACCTAAAAATCGCAGGCATATACACACCTTCAAAAGGCATTGTCTTCGACAATTCAGGAATAGACATGGAGAAAGCACTTAACTGTAGAGGAAAATTCTCAGAGTGTTTCAAATCAAGCAATATCAGGAGTATCGATGAGCTTATCCAGCTTTCTGACATCATGATTGATGTTTCACCCACTAATTTTCAGACGGGGGAACCGTCATGTACATATATAAAAAGGGCGCTTGAATCAGGTATCCGCGTTATAACAGCCAACAAAGGTCCCATCGCCCTATGTTTCAGGGAACTTGAGAAATTCGGTCCGCACCTCAGATATGAGGCAACTGTCATGTCCGGCACACCACTTATTTCATACCTTAAAGAAAACTTCATTCCATCCGAAATCGCAGAAATTCAGGGTATTCTTAACGGCACAACAAATTTTATTTTAACACGCATCGCGCAGGGTATGAGTTTTGAAGAGGCTCTGAATGAAGCAATTGATAAAGGTATAGCGGAGAAGGATCCATCAGCTGACCTCGAAGGATTGGATGTACTTTTCAAAATCACCATACTCGCCAATGCCGTGATGGAAGGAAACCTCCATCCATCGGATGTTCCGGTAAGGGGTATTAAAGATATCCCGTACCCGACTCAGGGAAAGAAATGGAAACTCATTGCCAGAGCCTTCAGAGTGGGGAATGAAGTTATGGCTGAAGTTAAGCCTATTGAGATAGATAGCTCTAACCCATTTTTCAATGTTGATGGGACTGACAATGCAGTTCTCGTCAAATCCGGACTACCAGGAAATATATTTCTCAGGGGTCCGGGAGCCGGTGGAGAGACCACAGGTTACGGAATTTTCCTTGACCTTGTTAAAATCCTCGAGGTATAAACCAACGGAGGTCTTCTATGGCACCTAAGATAAGTGTTGGAATTGTTGATAACGAGAAAGTTGCAAAGATATCAGCCACAGGTAACCTTATTGTTACTTCAAAGGGTGAGGTCGTTTTGAAAGGCGAAAAATCTATTATAGAAGCAAGTGTTGTTGGCTCAAAAACCCTGCCATCTGTTTTTAAAGTCTTCTTTCGGGAATTTTCAAGCGAAGAGGATGCCAGAAGATTTGTTATGGAGAATTGCCCTGAATGTGGAATAACACCTGTCGGAAAAGACCTATACGACGATGGAAAACTCGTTTTCTCAAACAGGGCGTACTGGGTGTACTCAGGGGAATTCACCTCGCTCGAAGAAGCAGAGAAAGAAAAATCGAGACTTGAAAAAGAAGGTTATAACCCCTGGATAAGAGAAGAGTTTATCGGCGAGCCTGAAGGTAAAATAAAACTCAAACTAAACGATGGCAGGGAGTTTGTGCTTGATCCACCAGTTGAAGTTTATCCATGTGATTCAGATCATTTTGCCGTTGTTTATGATGTTTTGATTGGTATAGGCTACCACTGGCAGCACAGACAGGATCTCTACTTCAGGGGAATCTTGAGAATTCTGCCGGGCAAGAAGGGCGGGATCGTTGTTATAAACGAGCTTTCAATTGATGAATATTTGTTCAGTGTCAACTCAAGTGAGATGCCAAACGATGCCCATATTGAACTTTTAAAAGCGCAGACGGTCGCAGCAAGGGGCACCGTCCTCGCCACCATGAAGAAGCATCACTACAATGACCCATACGACATCTGTCACGATGATCACTGTCAGGATTATCGTGGAGTTGCAAGGGAGCGGAAAAACTCCATCAGAGCTGTTATGGGGACAGAAGGTGAGGTGCTCTTTTACAATGATGAAATCTGCGACACAAGGTTCTCCAAAATATGCGGTGGAGTTTCTGAAGCATTTGAACATGTCTGGGGCGGTGAAGGCAAGCCATACCTCATTTCAGTTAAAGACACATTCGACGATGTTGAACTCCCCCTGAATACCGAGGAGAAGGCGAGAAGATTCATAGACTTAAATCCAGCAGCATTCTGCAATTTAAACTCATTTGATGATGTTCCAGAATACCTGAAATTCGCGACACCCTACTTTAGGTGGACCGTTGAATATACGAAGACCGAGCTGGGTAATATTTTTAAGGAGAAAACAGGCTATGACTTGGGAAAGATCCTCAATCTCATTCCCCTCGAGAGAGGAAACTCAGGAAGAATAAAGAGACTCAAAATCGTCGGTGAAAAGGGAGAAAGGATAATTGATGGTGAACTCAGAATCAGACAGGCTTTACACGAGACTACACTGTATTCTTCGATGTTCTATGCGATAATTGAAGATGAGAAAATTCTCCTCAGGGGCGGTGGTTGGGGGCACGGTGTGGGTATGTGCCAGATAGGTGCTGCAATGATGGCTGAGACCGGTAAAAACTACAGGGAAATCCTGTTCCATTACTACCCGGGAACGCACATAAAGAAAGTTTACGAAGGGATCAGAAAAGCCCCGAATCCGCCAGAAAATCTTCCTCACAAAAAGATTGACTGGGAAGGGTAAAATGTAGCTAAACCTTTTTCAATACCTCACCAAAAAGTGAAAGTACGAATCTCGCTATCTCTCCTTCAGTAACGATCTTTTGCAGAACCGGTACCTTAGAAAGAATAAAGATCGTAAATCCACCCAAAAGAAAACCCTCAAGTGCTCCAACTGCAAATCCAAGTAACCTGTCAATGGTTGAAAGTGCAAGTGCCCGGAACAATCTGTGCATAATTTCTCCAACGATGTAAGTTACAAAAACAAAGGCTATGAAAACGGAGACAAAACCAACGATTTTGTGCAATACAGGATGTTCAATATGAAGATTTACGATCCTGTACACGAGATCGTTGTACTTAATTCCAATCACAATGCCACCGAAAAAGCCAACGAGAGAAAAACCTTCCTTTATCAATCCCCGAAGCAGCCCCCTGATCGAAAAAACTGCGAGAAAAGAAATCACCAGAATGTCAGCAAATGTAAATTGATACTTCAGAACTCAATCACCTCCGCGTCGAGTGTTTCAAGGTCAATGACAGCAAAAGATCTCTTACCTGTAAGGTAACCACACGCCTCACCCGGATTAAGGATCAGGGTGTTGCCAACCTTTCTCCTGTCAATTTTGTGTAGATGTCCATACAGGATTATGTCAAAATCACCAGATTTTGCAAGTGAATCGACTTCAACAGGCTCATGCATCAGAAGTATTTTCCTTCCTTCGAGCTCCATTTTTACAGGCTTAAGCTCCTTCAACTCAAATCCATTGATCTCGAATTTCTTCTTGAGGAAAAACTTCTCGCCGTCGTTATTTCCAAGGATTGCGACAAGATCACCTGAATAAACTTCTCTTATGAAATCTGACACGAATGGAGATATGATGTCACCAAGGTGAAAAGTGAGTCTTATCCCCTTCGCCTCTATTTTTCTGAAAGCTTCTATTATTGCTGACTTATTGTCGTGTGTGTCAGAAATAACTGCAATTTTCATTTTTTCCCTCCTTTCACAAGCCATTTTTCTTCAATGTACTTCAGGGCATCCTCTCTCGTTTTTATCACCCCTTCTGCAAAAAGGTCGTCAATTTCTTCAAGGATCTTCTTAAAAATTGGTGATGGCTCAAGTCCCATGTTTATGAGATCGTAGCCTGTAACGAGCTTTTCCTTTTTGCGGTTCTTCTCCTCAACGATCTCCACCATCATTTGAAGTAATTTTTTGTGTCCCTCATACAAACCCTCAGCCGGTGGACTTGCCATGGCATCTGCAAAGGAGAAAAGAACGAGGGGAAATGCGAGGTCACCGAGTTTCCTCAAAAATCTGTTGACTGCACGCCTCGTTCTATCACTGTCCCTGGATATGAGGTGAGGATGCATGTGGGATCTGACAAATGTTACAAGTACATCCTTTTCAAAGTTTGAGAACCTGAGCCTTGTTGCAATCTCCTCAACCACCCTGCCACCTACCTTATCATGACCGTAAAAATGCGTCCTACCCTCTTCGTCTTTTGTAAGAGTATCGGGCTTGGCAATGTCGTGAAAAAGAGCGCCAAGCAGCATCAATGCGCGCCAGTGTTCTGACGAAATATAAGGGTCAAAATACCTGCGATAAGGTGCCAGCCATTCAATTTCATCGAAGTGGGTGATCAGGTAATGAAGCTTTTTAACTGCCAGCAGGGTGTGCTCAAGCAGATTTTGCTTTCCATAATAAACCTGCTCCGTAGTTTTGAGAGGCATAAGTTCTGGGAAAACAACAAAGAGGATCTCCGTCTCTGCAAGCAAATCAAGGGCATCCGGAAGACACCTCCCTGAGAATATCTGAAATATCTCGTATCTGATTCTTTCAGGTGAGATGCGTAAGAGTTCTTCACTCACCTCCTGCATCCATGAAAGTGTCCTTTTCTCAATTTCGAAACACAAAATGGACACAAACCTGAAGCCCCTGAGTATCCTGAGAGGGTCGTCCTCAAGATTCCTCCTGGAATAAGACCTTATAAGCCTATTTGAAAGATCCCTTAATCCTCCAAGTGGATCAATTAAAAATTCCGGCTTTCTCACATCCACGGCTATTGAATTGATCGTAAAATCCCGCTTCTCAAGATCCTCGTAAATGTCTTTCCCACGGGGACCGGAAACATCTATCCATCTGTCTCTGTCGAGAATTATCCTGAATTCCTGCAGATTTTCCTTCAGGGTGATAAACTTTTTCCTGAATGTTCTGGAAAAACTTTTTAGAAATTCGTCGAGGTCCCCGAATACAACGATGTCAATGTCTTTTGAGTCATTTCCAACGGGGAAATTTTCAGGCAATCTGAGCCCATTTTTTAAAAGGATGTCCCTGATGTATCCCCCGACGAGATAAACCTCTCCGTTGAATTTTCTCAGGAAATTAAAGATATCCGGGTTCATTTCAGGACAATCAGCTTCTTTCGGATGGATTTCTCACCGATTATTGCCCGGACAAAGTACGTGCCGGGTCTGAATTCTTCTGCGTTAAAAATCAATCTATGAATACCAGCGTCTTTGTAGCCAGAATCTATCAAATAAAGTGTTTGCCCCCCTGCATTTATTAATTCCAGTTTTACGAAACACGGCTTTTCAACCGTGTATTCGAGTGATACGAGTGCACCTGTCGGATTGGGATAAAGTTTCAAACATCCTGTGTCTTCAACAATTTCATCACCCTTAAGGGATAAAACTTCCATTGTAAACGAATAAAAAGTGTCCGGCTTCAGGTCAAACACCGTGTACTTCGAAGAATCCGGCCAGAGGATCTCAAGCGAATCAATCCTATCAGCCACACCAAAGATCAAATCCTCTCCTGTGAAAACCCTGAGCTGTACACCATTCAGACCATACAGCTTTACTTCTGAAAGCCAGGCGTTCGGCACAGGATAGATCTTTACCCCAAGCATCTTCCCTGCGGATTCCCTATTGTAGGCCATTTCAAAGTTACTGCCGTTATAAAAAATCAGGTCATCCATATAATCTGAATTTAGATCAACTGCAAAAAGCCTGACAGGCCTGTGGATCTCTTCCGAAAGGGTAAGATAGTTGTTCAATTCAAAAGAGAAATTGCCCCGGTTCTTCAGGATACCCACTGTGTGATCGTTGAAAAGCAGGACAAGATCAAGATAGGAATCAAGATCAAAATCAGCTACATCAAAATCTATGACATTATCCATAGAGAACGCAGAGTCCTCAAGCGCTGTAAAAATCTTCAAACTTCCATTCTCTTCCAGCGAAACAAGGTCAAGCTGTCCATCGTTGTTCAGATCTGCTGGAACTATCTTGGAAAACTTTCCTGCGTGTAAAAAGACCATCTGTACTGGTAGAAACCTTGATTTTTCTGCAAGCTTTATTCCGCTTTTTGACAGAAGTAAATACTTCACAACATTTCTGTGACAGCTCAAAGGAACGATCTCTTTGCTCATGAAATTTACAGCCATGGGGACAAATTCAAACCCACCCTCTGACAGGAAGACAACATCTCCTGTCTCCGGACTACTGACATAAAGATCAAGTATGCCATCCCGATTAAAATCAAGTATCTGTAGCTTCCTGAATGAATTTCCCGTTAAACTGTGCTCGTAAACCTGCTCAAAACCCTCAACGCCTTTATTTTTGAAAACAAGAAGCTTTGACGGATTCTGTATAAAAGCCACATCAAGAAAACCGTCTCCGTTGAAGTCAAGGACCGTAAAATCAACGATATTCGAAACCGGAATGCCAATGGCTTCAACGAAATTCCCCTGACCATCCCCCTGAAAGATGTTAAGATAATTCCTCTCCGCTGCAACAATATCCGTATTGCCGTCGTTATTGAAATCAACAAACTTCATGGAGACAACATTTTCAACAAAAACACCCTTCTCAACTGCAAAATTAGGAAGTAATGAAAGGATATACAAAACCCACAAAAAACTTTGCATGGTGCTATAATGTTAATTTTTATCAAACCTTTTTGCAACAGAACGCCAGAAAATATCAGAACCCTTAAAAATCGGATCTACCAAAGAGAAATTTTGTGAATGTGAAAAAGACAGACATCTGGAGTTTCGAATGAGGGAAAGGTATCGGGATGTGTGAAAAATATTTCGCCAGTAATCATTTTCCTATTCGCTTTGCAGAGAAATTTTTATTTATTTTCTTCCTGCCAAAAAAAGATCCACCCACTTCCCCTGCCTTGCGGAAAAACGCACACAACCGCCCTCCTGTCTGATCCACCCTCTCTGCCCCCTCCTTGATCCTCCCCCACAGTGCTAAACGCACAGCGGGGGAGGGGTTGTAATGTAGCACGAAAACTTTTCTATAATTTTCATCTTATCCTGTGGAAACTCACACGGTCTCCCCACTCACTTACA
>CAZNDM010000039.1:0-6615 GCA_964571845.1 uncultured bacterium
GCACTTCAATGGAATAAGTTGAAAAGTGAACCTTCCATCTCTCTTTACAAAAATATCAATTTAACTCCGTTAGAGGGTACACTTACAATTTCCCCTCCCACAAAGTAGGAGAGGATTACCTACCTCCCGCTATGCAGAGGAGATCGAAAAATGATCATTTCCACGCTACAAAGCGCAGTGGGAATCGAAAAGTGAATCTCCCAAACCCTTTTAGCATTCGGGAAGGGATCTGTAATGCATATCCTGATGACGACATTGTTCGTGAAAACTTTATTGGTGCTGATTTCTACAGAACCATCAGAATGATGGAAGAAATGCAAGCATATAATCCAAAGTAGTTTCTTAATATAGCATACTCAAAATTTAGTGTGCACATAGTCAGAGCACGCAATTTTAGACAGAATCAATGACTGGATTGATCAGCAAAATCCTTTATTTTGTCGACCTTTGTTTTGTCAAACCTACCCTTAGATCCAAATTCATCATAAACAAGATGCATCATTGTCCCCGAAACAAAAAATCACAGGTGATGTCCACAAAGCAGGAGGGGAGGTTGTAGATCAAGCTCTTTGCAGACAAGAGGAAGAAATTTAAGTGAATTTTTCAGTAAAGTGAAAAGTTTCGGCAAAACATTTTTAGAACATCTTTGAGATTCTCTTTACAATACCATCTAAGAATGTTACACTTCAAAAATGTTCGACTGCCAACTCCTCGCAACACATGTTCATAAACTTCTATCCATGCATTTTCACTCCCTTCATAAACCCCACCTCAAAACTCTATCTGATCTCATTGTTGCCATGTTCAGCATTGACAAGTTTACGGTTAGAGACATCGCTGCTCACCTTCCATCGGATACCCAGGTTAAGCATAAACTCAAAAGACTTCAAAATTTCCTTGACAGACTCAACATTGACGAGGAATTCTGGAAAAGTCATGTGAGAATGATCGTATCCTTACCATATTTCCAACCGCGTAGAAGGAAAAAGATGATCTTATTGTTAGATTGGACAACGCTGAAAAACGACTACTGGATACTCGCCTTAAGCGTGAAATACAGGGACAGAGCAATTCCTTTATATATGGCTGTGTGGGAGAAGACAGATACAGAAGATGATATCTTTGGAAAAGTGAAGAGGGTGATAGAAACTGCCAAGATGACATTACCCAGGAAGCATGTGACAGTGGTGGACGAAAAATTTAGAAGTCCCCAATTATTGAAGATATGTGAGGAAATAGGATGGGGGTGTATAATGAGTTTAAACGATACATCAATGATAGAGATGGGTTCGATCAGGTATATTGAATTCACTGATGGTAAGTATCTGGCAACTAACATAAAGGACAGGGATGAGGTGATATTAAGGGACTTTGAATCGATCATCTCATTGAAGGAAAAACTCGACGACCTCAAGGTCAGGCTACACTGGGAAAAATACACCAGAAAATTACCTCTGAAGCACAGAATGGAGAAATTGCTGATAGTAAGTGTGATGAGTTATGCCATCCAGTTAGGTCTGGGAGGCGTTGAAGAGATAAAGAACTGTGACGAAGAAACAATTACAAGCAAATTTAGACACATTTATGTCAGCACATGGAGGGCAAAACAGTTACTGTTTTGATTTTTTATAAGAAATGAGAGACCAATTGGTTTTCAGAAAAGAGACCCTGCAAAAGGAGTAAATATTATGCCAAAACATATAGGAATTGTCGCATGTAGTGCAGAGGGGGCGTCACTTTGTTACAGAACAATATGTATTGAAGGGGAAAAGTATCTCGGGAAAAAGTATGACCACCCGGAGGTAACGATGCATGGATTTTCTTTTGAAGAATACATGAGGTATATAGACAACGACGAATGGGAAAAGGTAGCGGAACTTATGGTGAGATCTGCAGAGAAGGTTGCCAAAACCGGGGCACAATTTGCCATCTGTCCGGATAACACAATCCATAGAGCTTTTAAAATGGTAGTAGAAAAATCGCCAATTCCATGGCTTCACATAGCAGATGAGGTTGCTAAAGTTGCCGTTGAAAAAGGTTTTAAGTGTGTTGGCATACTCGGGACGAAATATCTTATGGAATCTGAAGTATATCCCGAGTATTTCGAGAAGTATGGAATATCTTACAAGATACCCGAAAAGGAGGACAGAATCCTGATAAATAACATCATTTTTGATGAACTTGTTTATGGAGTTTTTAAAGACGAATCCCGTGAGAAATTTTATGTAATAATTGAAAAATTGAAAAATCAGGGGTGCGATGCTGTAGTGCTGGGGTGCACAGAGATACCGCTACTTGTTAGAGAAGATGAATCGCCACTGCCCACTCTGGATTCGACGAGGATACTGGCAAGAGCTGCCTTGAAGGAATCGGTGAGGGATTAAGCAAAAATCGGTGGTATTACCCTACTATCAATTTATCTGGGTATCCCGGTATCCCTATTTAAAATTAAATAAACGCCGTATTAAGTAAGATTTATTGCTAAAAATACATCAGCTTCCATACCTAATAAATCTGAGGTATATGCGGAGCGAGTATAAGGGGCTTTATTTTCGGTAAAAAGTTTCGTTCACTTGACTTGCGAGCACACATTTTCCATAATTGAAACATGAAGATTGATCCTTCTCTCCTGTATCGGGACGAGTTGACCAATATTTTTAACAGGAGATTTCTAAGAGACAGAGTCCCTTCCATTCTTCAGGAGTTTCACAAAAGGAGAAGACCATATTCCGTTCTTTTTCTTGATATTGACAAATTTAAGGAAATTAATGACACATGGGGTCACAAAGCTGGAGACCAGGCTCTTATTGAATTCACGAACATTTTAAAGAAGTCTATCCGTAAAAAAGACATTCTCATCAGATATGCAGGTGATGAGTTCATTATCATACTACCGGGCACATCGAGAACAAGAGCGGAGGAAGTGGCGAGAAGGATTTTAAAGAATCTAAGTTCGCCTAAAAACTGGATCACCCGAAAATTTATGAGAAAAAGCAGTATTGGTGTAGCGGTGTTCCCTGAAGATGCAGAAACGCTAACTCAGCTCATAGAAGTTGCCGATGCACGGATGTACTGCGCCAAGAGACACGGTTCCGGAATAGTTTGCTATTCAGATATCGTACCAGGATCTGAAGTCTTCAATCTGGAGGTCAATATCGTTGGTAGGGAAGCCGTAGTTAAAGAGCTTCTCGAGTTACTCGACATTTCAAAAAAGGGAAAGTTTGTTAATGTTTTACTTGAAGGTCCCCATGGTTCAGGCAAAAGGGAACTCATGGAAATTCTACTCTCACATGTCCCCGATTCGATCACCGTAACCCTTTCAAATTCATCAAATCCGGCTCATGAAAATTACTTTGTATTTAAAAATCTCCTTGAAAGATTGGTTAGATTCCAGACGGAGAAATTCTCTTCGCTCCTTGATAGTGTATCACGACTGAAAAGACAGAAAGTCATGAATTTTCTCGAATCCATGTCCTTAAAGCGGAGAGATGAGTATGTCGTTGTTGAGTTTGCAGCAAAATTGATAACCCAGCTAAGCATCGAATCCCACATTTTTGTCCTTTTCCCAAATATCGAGTACTCAGATGCGAGGTCACTTTCCCTCTTAAATTCGGTTTTTCAGAAGTTACCGGCAGACATTCCAATTTTTTCCATACTTAGTTACGATCCAGCCAATGTTACATTCAAGCCAGATGTAAAAACTGTGGTTGATAGCCTGAAAGACCTGCCCGCTACGAGGATATACAAAATTTCGCCACTTTCCATTCGGGAGACATCCAGACTTGTAACTTTACTTCTCGGAGGACCTGTACCTGAGGAGATTATTGAAAAGATACACGATGTTTCCGAAGGTTTGCCTTCCAACATCCGGGCATTGCTCGATTTTCTCATCAGGAAAAACTACATATCGTATGGTGATCTTAGGTGGAAATTTAAAGAGGGATTTGATAAAGAAATAGACAACTGGTATCGTGAGAGGATTAAAGAGTATCTGCATCTTCTGACAACGCGGGCATTTGAAGTCTTGAAAGTATTGAACATACTCGGCGATCTTGATGTAAACTTTTTATCACAGCTCGTTGACGATGAGAATCTGTTTGACACTTTATCGGAGCTAACTTTTTATGGCCTTGTGAAAATTGAAGGCAGGAGGGTAAAGCTCAAAGATACAGGTCTGAGCGAGATACTGAAGAGAGAGTCGATGAGGGAACCCCGTCGTGGCGGGGATCTTTACAGAAAGCTTGCCAGTAAAATTTCCAGTCTGGGAAACAGAGAACAGAATTATCTGCTCCTTGGAGCAAAACTCTACTTTGAAGCTGGAGATTATGAAAATGCCACGAAACTTCTTGATAAGCTCATCTATGAGTCAGAAATATCCGAAAAGGCTCTCAAGGAGGTCGTGGAGCTGGTCAATTCCCCATCAATATCAAACAAACTCCTATTCTGGAAGCAGGATTTTCTGAAATATCTCTTTCATCTTGGGAAGTACGACCTTGCCCGCGAACTTGCTCATGTTACAAGAACTTCAATTACATCTCCTGGCATACACTGGGTAAATTATCTGGTTTTTGAAATAAAAGCTCACCTGAAGCAAGGTGATTTTGACAAAGTTATTGAAAAAGTAAATGAAAACAGATGGTTTATAAAGAAGAATGGGGATATGCGGGTTTTCATCGAATCTCTCGTCTTAAAAGCTCGTGCCTACGAAAAGCTGGGCGATCCAGAAAGGGCGCTTTCCACTTATGCAACTGCGGCATTCATTTCAAGAAATCTCAGGCTTGACAGGGAAGAATTTTTCACGCGTCTTGCATTTCTCAATGTTCTATTTGAGACAAACCCAGACATTGACGCGTACAAATCATTTGTAAAAAAGCTACTACCACAATACAACTCACTGAGGGATAAATCAAAATTACCGGAATGGATGCTCAACGAGCTTGTCCGCGCCTATTCGAACTTTGATTTTCTGGACGAAATACTTTCACTGACCGACCAAATTTGTAAAGACGAACTCGCAGATTTTAATCTTCGAGCAAATTGTCTCTATCATCGAGCACTTGTTTATCTGAAAAGTGGCAGCTTTCCGCTGATGTTAAACGATATAAGAACATCCAGGGAAATGCTTCAAAAGTTTTATCCTGCACAGATGCTTTATAGACACCATATACTTGAAGCTATCAATCACTATCTAACGGGTAATAAAGAGGAGTTGAGAAAACTCTTGCAGGAGACAGACAAGTTTGTCGAAACTCATTTTATGTTTGGATTTATCAGAATCCTCTACCACATGATGTCAGGCAGACTCAATCAGGCGTACTCACTTTTTAAGGAAATACTTTCACTTAAATCAAATGAGGGATTTTTGTATAGAATAGCCAACTTTGTCCTGTTTCTCTTTGCAAACCTTGGATACCGGGGAATTTCAGCAGATGTAATTGAAATAATAAACGAGCACAGTAACCAGCTTTCTCCTTTTGAGAAAGCAATGCTGTATTTTAACAAGTTTGTACACCAGATTGTGAAAGGCGAGCAGAAGGGGAGCGGAGATCTGCTGTCGGCAAGTCTCTTGTGGGCACGCAAGGGACTCAAAACAATTGACAATCGGGAAGTTAAGACAAAGATTGTGCTCAAATCTCCTTATGTTGTGCCTCTGTTTGAAAGTCTCGGGGTCAAGGGGATTCCGGAGGCTTGAAGCCAGGAGATTTTTGAATCTGAATCCGAAAGACAATGTGGTTTGAGACATCATCTAAATGGTTTGAAAAGGTGAGTTAAATCCAGCAAACGAGATCTTTAATCAGTCAGTTCGACTTTCCTGACATTCTGGGCACCAATCCATCACAATCTAATGCCATGTGAAAAGTTGTATCAAAGCATATTCCAGAATATCTTTCGGGTCCTGGATCATAACCTCATGAGGAGCTACAGAACGGCCCGGGAATCCTCTTATCTCCTCCCCTGCTCTAAGAAAAATTGCTGAGAATTTCCAAATCTTCTCCCTCACAACATAAGAGTGATCTGGTGAAGATTTTTCTTATTCTCTACGGAGATAGATGTTTTATGGGGGAAAGAGGAATCCATAACCCTCTCCCGAACATGCTTTAGACGTGGTCTCTTCAATTTTCTTCTTTTGATACGAAAAGGTACAAAGGGACTGAGGGGCAGAAAGAGCAAATTTGACAAAGGGGAGCAAAAATGTCCTTTTTGCTCCCCCTTGTTCCGCTTCACTTCATGCAACGAGCATTCAACAAACCCTTCCCATATGGCGTTAAGCGGCACGGAGAAGGATCCCCCCTTACATGCAGCGAAAAGCCATGGAGGAGGATACTACAACCCCCGCAGTGCAGAGAGACTCTTTTCAAACCCACTTCGCAGTACGGAGAGATCCTCTCCATAGCCCTCGTCCGCAGCGTGGAAGTGATGAGGGAAGACACACAACCCCTCCCCCGAACCTCGAAGAGGTTTGGGGGAGGATTAAGGAGGGGGCAAAAAGAGCTGACCAGTCAGAAAAAAAGCAGATGGGGGTTTTACTGCCCTCCCCTCAATCCCCTCCCACAAAGCGGGAGGGGAGTTTGTGGGAACCCCGCATAGCGGGAGGGAAAGTTGTAGGTGGTCCCC
>CAZNDM010000040.1:0-14871 GCA_964571845.1 uncultured bacterium
CTGATCAGCTCTTTCTGCCCCCTCCTTAATCCTCCCTCGCAGAGCGGGGGAGGAGTTGGGGAAAAATCCCCCCCGCAGAGCGGGGGAGGAGATGGGGAAGAATACTCAGCAGAGCGGGGGAGGAGTTGGGGAAAAATCCCCCCACAGAGCGGGGGAAGAGTTTGAAAAAAAATCTTCAGCGGAGAGAGGAGAGGTTTGAAAGGTGATTATCCCCAAGTCTTTTCGATGTTCGGAGGTTGTGGGACATTTCTCCCCCGCACCCTGCTCATTTTATCCAGAGGCAATTTTTGAACCCATCGAGATAAGACTTTACATCATTTTCAGTTTCCTGCATACTCTAAATGGAGGTAGGATCATGAGTTATGTTAAACGAGATTACAAAAAAAGAAGTTACTGGCTTGAATCCCTCGGCGATATAACACCCAATCCCGAGCTCACTGGAGATCATTTTGCCGATGTAGCAATCATTGGGGGTGGATATACGGGACTTTCGACTGGTTACCACCTCAAGAAGTACGATAGTGGCGTTGAAGTTGTGCTCCTCGAGGCAGAAATCTGCGGATACGGAGCGAGTGGAAGAAACGGTGGATTCAACATGACCCTCTTTGGATTAACCCCATCCATCACAAAACTGAGATTCGGTGTGGAGAGAGGCAAAGAAGCACGAAAGTTCATGGAAGAGTCCGTCGATTATCTGGCAGATTTTATCACATCCAACAACATTGATTGTGATTACGAGGCATCAGGTTACCTCCTCGTTGCCACAAATGAGGCACAGGTCAAGCGACTCGAACACGAACTGGAAGTTGCAAAGGAGATGGATTTTGAGGGTGTAGAAGTCTGGGACAGAGATAAACTCTCACAGGAATTCAACACTGATAGATTTCTGCTCGGGTGGTTTGAGAGGCGATGCGGCATCCTTCATCCTGCCAAGTGGGCAAGAAGTCTTAAAGAAATTGCAGAGCGTAGTGGCGTGAAGATATTTGAGTATTCGCCGGTAACAGAGGTTTCCAGGAAAAAATTCCCAGAGGACGGGTACAAGTTTGTGATCAGAACACCCCGCGGGACCCTTCGGGCAAAAAAGCTGGTTTTTGCGACCAATGCTTATTCTGTTCTCTTCCCTGAGCTTTATCGTTATCAGACACCAGCATTCACAAGAATAGTTATGACACAACCCCTGACAGACGAACAGATGGAGAGTATTGGATGGAGAAATCGCGCCGGAATAGAAGACAGCAGGGATTTTATACATTATTACAGGCTTACAAAGGACAACCGTATCGTTCTCGGAGGCAGAGATGTGGGTGTTACCTATGGTAGAGACATGGAGCGTGACAGGGACGAGAAAAATTTTGAAGAGTTGAAAAAATATCTGTTCTGGGTATTCCCCCAGCTCAAAGGCATCAGGTTTACCCACGAATGGGGTGGTCCTGTTTCCATCACCCTGGACATGGCACCTGCAATTGGATTTCTTGGCAGGGATAGGGATGCCATTTTTGCTGTTGGCTATATTGGACACGGTGTATCAGCAACATTTAACACGGGTAGAACCATGGCAGAGTTGCTTCTTGGTGTAAAAACCCACAGAACAGAGATGTTTTTTATTGGTAGAAAAATTATCCCGTTCCCGCCGGAGCCCTTCAGATTCGTTCTCTCCCATGCCATCCGTGGGTTTATGAGGCTGGAAGATAAGTTAAAATACGGAGAAAAATTCTGAGAATATGAATGGATTATTCGTTCTTTTGCTGGTTGCAGGTATTTTGAGACAGGGGACGCTCGAAATTGATGGCTTAAAAAGGCAGTTTCTTGTGTATGAACCGGAGACAGTTCGGGCACTTGTTATCGCTCTTCATGGTGGTGGTGGAAATAGTTACAGTTTCGTAAGATTGACTCAGGGCAGATTTAATGTTCTCGCCGATTCTCTTGGATTCCGTATCGTTTATCCAGATGCTATTGATAAGCACTGGAATGACGGGAGGAACCTGAGGATCTACAGGTCTCACAGGCAAAAGGTCAATGATGTGGCATTTATAGAGGCGCTGATTGATAGTTTTGGCACTGGAATCCCCGTGTTTATAACAGGGATGTCCAACGGTGGCATGATGGCTTTCAGGGTTGTGTGCGAGCTCTCCGGTAAAATAGATGCCATTGCAACCGTTTCCTCGTCCATGACCACTTATGTAAAGAATAAATGTAAAAAGCCTCCTGAAATTCCGCTGCTCATGATCAACGGTACAGAGGATCCAATTGTGCCCTTTTACGGTGGGATCGTAAGATTTGGAAGGCTCAAGCTCGGTAGA
Source organism: uncultured bacterium (assembly GCA_964571845.1). Classification (GTDB taxonomy): domain Bacteria; phylum Hydrothermota; class Hydrothermia; order B15-G9; family WFZT01; genus WFZT01. The sequence continues at coordinate 2,301 of CAZNDM010000040.1, forward strand.
GTGCTTGCCGTTATGGATGTTTTGAAGTTCTGGTCTGGTAACTCCTGCAACACAGTTGATGTTATAGACAAAGTAAATGATGGCACAAAGGTGGAGGTCATCCAATGTGGGGGTGGCAGGGCAGTTCTGTACAGGATAGATCATGGAGGCCACACTTTTCCTGGAGGTTTACAGTATTTTCCTGAGAGAATAATTGGCCGAACGACAAAGGAGATCAACGGAGCCGATGTCATAATGCGGTTTTTTAGTCGGATTCTGGAAAATTAAGACCCTCATTCGAAGAATTTCTCATTGTGTTAATACTTCGTACGGCCGGGTGTATAATCATTCCAAATTCAAAAAGGAGGTATCTGTATGAAGAAGTTGGTTTTGGTGCTAATATTTATCGGCTTCGTAAGAGCGCAGAACCTGAACCTTGTGGCGAGGGCACTCTGGGGCCCATCGGAAGCTGTTGCTAAATCTGGAGATACTCTATACATAGGTGGTGGAGCTTCTGTCCTGATTGTTGATGTCTCCGACTCCGGTAATCCTCAGCTAATCAACTGGTTTTACACTCCTGACCTGGTGAAGGATCTGGTTTACAGGAATGGATACTTATACATTGCGAATAATTATACAGGTTTCTCGATTGCAGATGTTCATGATGTGATGAATCCGGTTATTTTGAGCACAGTTGAAAATGCTCAGCCGTGGAGAGTGCTGGGGCTCTGGGTTGAGGATTCGCTCGTCTATGTCGCAGCTCGTGAGTATGGGCTCGCGGTTTACAATGCAGCGGATCCTATCCACCCCCATTTTGTTGGTCTCTTTAATTCCGGTATCTCAGCAGTTGTGGATGTTTTTGTGCAGGGTAACCTTGCCTACATCACGGATTACGATAATGGAATCAAGATCATAGACATCTCAAATCCTGCGTCTCCTTCACTCGTGAGTTCATGGACCCTTGGAGCCTCTTATGCCTTCGGTATCTGGGTAGAAGATACAATTGCCTATGTTGCCTACGGTGGCAACGGCTTTGTTATTTTGAATGTTGCCGATCCTGCCAATCCTGTGTATCTTAGCAGTTATGATCCGGGTTCATACGCCTGGGATGTGAGAAAAATTGGAAACACCTGCATCGTTTCACACTGGACTCGTGGAGTTTATATCTATGATGTTTCAAACCCATTAACCCCGTCCATACTGGGATTTTATGATACAAATGGTACAGCTTCAAAATTTGAGGCGGATGAAGCGAGGATTTATCTCGGAGACAGGACGCGGGGTTTCAAAATTCTGAACTGGTCCGATCCCGGAGCGATTGTCCTTGAAAATACCATCCAGACCGGAAACTGGATCTGGGGAATGGGAAGATACGGGAATTACCTTTACGCGGTTGGTGCATGGAACCCGATCTTTATTCTCGACATTAGTGATATCACATCACCACAGTATGTGAACGCAGTTGAGATGGTGCCTAATTTCGCCTGGAATGCTTTTGCGATCAACGATAAACTTTATCTCGCCGCTGCAAGTGCAGGAATCTGGATTTACGACATAACGGATCCTGCAAATCCTGTCTTGCTCTCTGCTTTTAATACGGGCTACAATGTTTACGATGTCCTGGTGGAGGACACGGTGGCTTATGTAGCAGGTGCATCTGACGGTGTTTACATTCTCAGTGTTTCCAATCCCATGTCACCTCAGACGATTTCGCATGTAACGACCTCAAATGTTGCCTTCAAGCTGTTCAAACAGGATACACTGCTCTTTGTGGCAGATAGATCTGGTGGTGTGAGAATCATAAATGTGGCGGACATAAGTAATCCGTCAGAGATTGGTGCCATGAATCCAGGTGGTAAGGCTTATGGTATCTATGTAGTGGACACCATTGCTTATGTTGGAGCGTGGAGTGCCGGAGTTGCCATCTACAATATTGCAGATCCAGCAAATCCCGTTCTCCTATCCTTGTTTGTCCCAACTGGGAATGTAAGGGATGTTGCTGCTGGAGGACACTATCTGTTTGTCGGAGCTGAAGATGGTGGACTTTATGTTTATGATGTGGCAGATCCATCAAACCCGGTGGAAGTTGATTCCTACGACACGCCCGGCTGGGTGTGGAAACTCCTGTTGCTGGACAACTATGTGATTGCAGATGATAGAGAGGACGGCCTGTATATCTTCCACTTCCCATTTACATCGGTGGAAGAGAGGAGTGTCGCCGACGGTTTAAAGGTTTTAAGCAGAATAAACACACTTGAGTTTGTTGGCCAGAACCCCGGGCTGATAGAGCTTGAGCTCTACAGTGTTGATGGAAGGAAAGTGATGGACAGAATTGTTCGAGTTGGTGCTGGCAGGGTGAGGATTTCACTTGATGGGCTCAAGTCAGGTGTTTACTACTACCGTGCTGGTAAGGTGAGTGGAAAAGTTGTTGTTTTGAGATAAGAAAAAGGGGCGGGGGGCGAAGGCTTCGCCTTCGCCCCCCGCCCCCTCCTTTTTATCCTCCCAAATACGCCTTCTTTACATCCTCGTTGTGTAAAAGCTCTTCCCCCGTTCCCTCAAGTACGATCTTTCCCGTCTCGAGTACATAGCCGTAATCTGCAATCTGAAGTGCTGCCATAGCATTCTGCTCAATCAGCAGGATAGTTGTACCGTTCTGATGGATCTCCTGAATGGACTTAAAAACATCCTCTACGAGCTTTGGAGCAAGACCGAGAGAAGGCTCGTCAAGCATCATGAGTTTGGGCCTTGACATGAGAGCCCTTCCAAGGGCGAGCATCTGCTGCTCACCTCCAGAAAGCGTGCCTGCAAGCTGGCTCTTTCTCTCAGCGAGTCTTGGAAACAGGGAGAAAACATATTCAAGGTCTTTTTTGAACTCGTCGTCTTCAGGCCTGTTGTAACCCCCCATCAGGAGGTTTTCGTAAACTGTTAAATTTACAAATACTTTTCTACCCTCTGGAACAAGCGCTATTCCTTTGCGAACGATATAGTGTGATGGCTTTCCAGTTATATCCTCGCCCTGATAAAAGATTCTTCCCTCTCTCGGTTTGACAAGTCCCACGATGGTTCTGAGGGTCGTGCTTTTCCCGGCTCCGTTAGCTCCGATCAGCGTTACAATCTTCCCCTCAGGAACCTCCATTGAGATTCCCTTGAGGGCGTGGATTCCACCGTAAAATACATGAAGATTCTCTATTTTAAGCAACTTTCCTCGCCTCCCCGAGATATGCTTCAATTACTCTTGGATTGTTCCTGATCTCCTCCGGTGTGCCTTCTGCGATCTCCTCACCATGATCGAGTACCTTAATTCTTTCGCAGATTCCCATAACGACCTTCATGTCGTGCTCGATGAGGAGAATTGTCAGGTTTCTCTCGTCCCTGAGCTTTCTGATAAGGTCCATGAGTTCTGAAGACTCCTGAGGGTTCATACCAGCTGCGGGCTCGTCCAGGAGTAACATAACAGGATCTGTTGCAAGTGCCCTTGCAATTTCAAGTTTTCTCTGATGACCATAAGGTAGATTTCCCGCCTGTTCATGGGCAAATTCCGTCAAACCCACGAGTTCAAGCAGCTCCATTCCCCTGTGGTACATTTTGTTTTCGTCTTTAAAGAACCTTGGCAACCTGAACATTGCCTCAAAAAAGCTGAATTTCCGGTGTATGTGGAAGCCGGTCATGACATTTTCAATGACCGTCATCTCAGGGAAAAGTTTGATATTCTGAAAAGTCCTTGCAATGCCTCTCTTTGTGATCTGATTCGGCTTGAGTCCGGTAATGTCCTCTCCTCTGAAAAACACCTTTCCCTCGGTTGGTACCAGGAAACCGGTTATCACATTGAATGCGGTGGTTTTTCCTGCTCCGTTGGGACCTATGAGACCGAAGATCTGGTGCTCCTCAACCTCAAGGTTCAGGTTGTTAATTGCGGTTAATCCCTCAAACTTCATAACAATGTTTTCTGTTCTCAGAATAGCAGCCATTTTTTATGCCCTCCTCAGGATTTTTCTGTTGATGAATCCCAGGAAGCCGTCCCAGGAGAACTCTTTTCTTCCCATAATTCCGTTTCTTGCGAAGATCATGAGCAGGATCAGGAGGATGGAGAATGTAACCATTCTCATGCCAGGGATACCCGGTGTGTGGATACCGAAGATGACATGCGGCTCTTCCATCCATCTGAGGAGCTCGGAGCCCCAGGCAAAGAGAATAGCACCTATTATCGCACCTGTTGTGCTACCAAGTCCACCTGCGACAATCATTATGAGAAGGTTAAATGTGAGGAAGAAAGTGAACAGTCTCGGATCAATTGTGGTAAGGAGGTGTGCGAGCAACCCACCACCGACACCTTCAAAGAAGGCTGCAACGACGAAGGCGAGCATCTTGTGCCAGAATGTGTTAATACCCATTGCCTGAGCCGCCGCCTCATCCTCTCTTATCGCCTTCATCGCCCTTCCATAGCTTGAGTTCACAAGGCCCACGATGAAGAAAACAACTATAACTGCGGTCCCCCATGTCCACCAGATGTTCGTGTACTGCTTCAAACCTTTAAGACCAAGGGCACCGTTTGTAATCGGGATTGCATTGGTTGCGAACACCCTTACGATCTCACCGAAACCCAGTGTTACGATAGCGAGATAGTCCCCGCGAACACGGAAAACGGGAATTCCCATGAGAAATGCCAGAATTGCAGTTACGACACCACCAATGAGAATGGCAGGCAAAAAAGGAATGGATATGTGGTTCAACGGCGAAATGCAGGGCTGAATAATAAATGTCATAGCCTTTTCCTGAGGTGTCATGGTGAGAAGTGCAGCGGTGTACGCACCGATTGCAACAAAGGCGTTGGGCTCAAGTGAAAACTGTCCTGTGATTCCGTTGATAAGGTTATATGATGTTGTCAGGATGATGTAAATTGCGGTTACATTGAGGATCTGGATGACATAACTCGATGCATGTTTGTTAAGGTAACCGAGGAGAAGAAATAGCAGGACCAGGCTGACAGTTGTAAGAATCCAGTTTCTGATTCTTTTTTTGTCGATCATTCTGGTAATACCTCCCCCATGATACCAGTGGGTTTAAAGATCAAAACACCGATGAGGAGGAAGAATGCAACTGCGTCTCTATAGCCAGCGAGCTGAGGGAAGAAAGCCACGAACATGATTTCAATAATGCCGAGCAGGATACCACCGATTGCGGCACCGACCACATTTCCGATACCACCAAATACCGCTGCCACGAATGCCTTTAATCCCGGTATGATACCCATGAGAGGGTTTATCTGTGGGTATTTCATTGCCCACATTATACCACCGGCAGCGGCGAGGAAAGACCCGAGAGCGAATGTGAAGGAAATGATTCCGTCCACATCGACTCCCATGATCCTCGTTGTATCCATGTCACGGGAGATGGCACGCATTGCCATACCTCTGCGCGTTCTGTAAACGATGTAGAATGTCAGAACCAGGAAGAGTGCCGTAAAAAATGGGATCCAGAGGCTGAGTGCAGGGATTGTAACTCCTTTTACCTCAAAGATGTGGCCAAAGAGCTTGGGAATTTTGAAGCCTTTGGGTCTGCCACCGAACACGACAATACCAAAGTTTTCGAGGAAAAAGGAGACTCCGATAGCGGTTATAAGAGCGGAAATTCGAGGGGCGTTTCTAACCGGTTTGTATGCACCTCTATCGATCAGGACACCGAGAATAGCAGTGAGGATCATTGCGATAGGGAAGCTGATGTACCAGGGGATGCGGAAGATGATGTAGCCAAAGAAGGCGAAATAGGTGCTCATCATCATGACATCGCCGTGGGCGAAGTTGATGAGCCTGATGATTCCATAGACCATTGTATAACCAATGGCTATAAGGGCGTAGAGACTACCAAGGGAGAACCCATTTATGAGCTGCTGTATAAATGTTGACAGGGTCATCTTAAAGCACCTCTAAAGAGATTTTTGATTTTTCCCCGTATAAAGCCAGAAAGAGGAAAATGATAAAAAGGTTAAATGTGGGCGCCGCCGCGTAGCGGCGGCGCCCACATATTTCTTTATGGATTAATCGTTGTCACATAAACAAATTCACCGTTCTTCACAACCCTGATAACACCACTCTTCACTGCATTACCGTTTACGAGGGTGATTATTCCTGTTACACCCTCGAAGTTCTTGGTGTTATCAAGTGCATCCCTGATCTTTGCAGGGTCAGCGCTCCCTGCCCTCTTGATTGCATCAAGGAGGAGCATGTAAGCATCAAAGCCAAGTGCTCCGAGGGCATCAGGAGCCTTGTGATATTTCTTCCTGAAGATCTTCACATATTTCTTTCCAAGCTCTGTCTGAACTGCCTTCTCGTCGAAGTGTGTGGAGTAATAGAGACCTTCCACAGCCTTACCGCCGATCTTCACGAGCTCAGGAGCCTCTGCGCCATCACCGGCGAGAAGTGTAGCTTTGATTCCGAGCTCTCTTGCCTGACGGGCAATGAGAGCAATCTCTGTGTAGTAACCGGGGATCACGATAACATCGGGATTGAGCTTCTTGATAGCAGTGAGCTGGGCTGTGAAGTCCTGGTCACCTGTCTGATAGAAGGCATGGGAGATGACCTTTCCGCCGAGCTTTGTAAACTTCTTGATGAAGAAGTTTGAAAGACCAACGGAGTAGTCCTGAGCAATGTCCGTCAGCACTGCAGCTGTTTTGGCATGGAGGTGATTGTAGGCAAACTTGGCGAGCATTTCACCCTGGAAAGGATCAATGAAGCATGCTCTGAAGACCCATTTTCTGTTCTGTGTAACAAGAGGGTTTGTAGAGGAGGGCGAGATCTGAGGAATATGGTTTTCCTCAGCAATAGGTGCAATTGCAAGGGAATGGGATGAAGCCACGGCACCGATTATTGCCACAACTTTGTCTTTCTTGATAAGCCTCTGTGCAACATTGGCTGCTTCGATTTTGTCAGACTTGTTGTCGCCAAGTACGAGTTTGACCTTTTTGCCCAATACCTTTGGCTGCATTTCATGGGCGATCTGGATACCGGTCCAGGTCATCTGACCAAACGCTGCGACGGCACCGGTCATCTCAAGGTCAACACCAATCTTTATGACATCTTCGGCTTTCACCGAGCTGCCAAACCCCAGGAGCCCGATGAGTACATATACCAGTGCAATATACTTCTTCATACGACACACCTCCTTTTATTTGGTGATGAAATATAGTGTTTTTTAACTCGATTTGTCAACCGGCTTTCCGTGAATAGAACGGATTTCGATCTTTATATTTATTAATTCGCACAAGTTTTTTATGCATTTATAATTTTGAATATGCTAATTGGAAAAAATTTTAAGGTTGTAATCATTATTATTTTTCAACTTCAGTTCGGGTCGTTGCATCTGCCTCTTTATTTCTCGTAAGTTTTGTCCTTTGCCTTTATATTTATCATTCCATGCGCAAAAATCTCTTGAAGCTTTTCATCCTCGTGCTGCCAGCTGTCATTATTTACTTCCTGTTCAGGGATATTTACAGAAACTGGAATGAGATCAAGTCTTATGCTGTAAACATTAATTACGCATGGCTGTTCGTTTCCTATGCCGGATTCATCGTTGCCAACATTTTTATGACTGGAATCTGGTATGTTCTTCTGAGAAAGATGAGAGCTCCCATCGGACTCGGCGCCTCAATTGCAATCTGGTCCGTGTCGATTCTCGGGAAGTACATACCGGGTAAAGGTTGGCAGTTTGTTAGCATCGTTTACATAGCAAGGAAGCTCGGTGTGAGCTACACAAAGTCCGTTACAGCGTCCGTTATGGGTCAAATTCTCGCGATAATTGCAGGGTTGATCGCTGGTTTTTCCATTCTGAAGCCGTACCTCCCTCCTGTTGTTATGGCGGTTTTTCTCGCAGGTTCCCTTATTTTTATCTATCCGGATTTTTTGAATCGGTTGCTTAAAATTCTCGGCAAAATCACGGGAAAAGATATTGTGGAGATAGATCTGGGTATGAGGGACACGCTTACAGTTACATTTCTCTACCTCCTGGGATGGCTGGTTTTTGGTCTTTCTTTCAACATTTTAATAATGTCCATTTTCCCGGATTGGGGTTTTAAGGTATTTTATTCCACGAAGATCTTTGTTTCCTCGTATCTGATGGGATTGTTTGCGGTATTTGTGCCTGGAGGGCTCGGTGTGAGGGAAGGCGTTATGGCGTTTTTGCTCGGGAAGAGTCTGCCAGCCTACCTCGCTTCTTTTATTTCGGTTCTTGCCCGATTGGTTGCCACGATCTCAGAGCTGACACTTACAGTTTATGGTATCTATTTTTTGAAAAAATCGGGCTTTGAAGTCTTCAGAAAGAGCGAATAACGGCAACCGGGATATCCGAGAGCTCGACCACCTGTTCTGTAACGCTGCCCACGAGTAATTTTTCGGAAAGAGACCTTCCCTTGATACCCATTGAGATCAGGTCAAATTTCTCTCTTGAAAGTTCGAGGATAACATCAGGTGGCTGCCCTTCAAGGACTTCACTTGTGATGGTATTTATCTGGCACTCTCTGGTGCACTCACTTATGAGATTGTCCAGTTTGTTTTTGACTTCCCTCTGTAAAACCGAGATGAATTCCTGATAGTTCAACTCAATGTCTTCGAGCAGTTCAGGAGAGACCCTTGGAGGATGGATTATGGAGATTGCATGTATCTGAGCCCCGTTTTTGGATGCGATAGATGCTGCGAATCTCAGAGCTGATTTTGAGTACTCGGAGAAATCTACGGGCACGAGTATTTTGGAGATCGAAATTTTATCAATTCTCGGCAGAAATTCGCCGTTAACAAAGATCATGTTTGTGTTCAATTTTCTCAGTGCCTTGTGGGTTATTTTTGGAGTCGTAAACTTGAGTTTTGCGGTCTTACGATAGTTTGGGAGGACGGCTATCCCCTTTTTGATGTTTGTGAAGTTGATAAATTCGTCGAGAGGATGTCCCATTGCGAGTTTTTTATGGAATGTCACATCATAAATCTGGGAGACTTCCTGGATGTACTCGTCCATAAGGTGTCTTGCCCTGTTCAAGGCACGCTCGTATGCGATTTCAATAGATTTTCCGTAGCCACCGACTTCGAGGTAGTCGTAACCGGTGTGGAGAACATGCATGAGTGTAACATCTGCATCGAGTATCTTCGCAAGTGCTGCAGAAAAGGCGATGATTTTTAACTCGTATTCCTCAAATTCCACAAACACAATGATGTCTTTAATGGTATCCATGAGTCACCTCCTAAGCTTCCAGGATAAATGTTACCGGACCATCGTTAATGAGTGCAACCTTCATGTGGGCACCAAATTGACCTGAAGAGACATTGATCCCCATTTCCCAGACGGTTTTGACGAACTGGGTAAACATGTGCATGGCTTTTGAAGGTTCCATTGCGTTGTCAAAGGATGGGCGTCTGCCCTTTCTTGTTTCAGCAGCGACGGTAAAATTGGGGACAACGAGCACCTCAAGATTGAGATCCATTACAGAAAGGTTCATCTTGCCTTCACTGTCTTCAAATATCCGAAGGTTGAGGCATTTGTCAACCATTTTGACAAGCTCTCTGGGTGTGTCTTTCTTTTCTATACCGAGGAGAATAAGGATGCCTCTCCCTATTGATGCAACTTTCTTGCCTTCTACCCAGACACTGGCTTCGCTAACTCTCTGTACTATTGCTTTCATGTTTTACTCCATCAACTTTTTTAATCTGTTTTCAAGCTCTTCGGGTCCTACCAGAACCTGACGGGGTTTGGAGCCCTCAGGTGGACCCACAATACCGATTTCTTCAAGCTGGTCAATAATTCTTGCGGCTCTCGCAAAGCCGATTTTCAACCTGCGCTGAAGAAATGTGGCAGAGGCGTTTTTCCTCTGAACAATAAGCCTTGCCGCGTCCATAAGTAAGGGGTCAAGCCCTTCGTTCAAGCCGGCGATCTCTGCAGCTTCTTCCTCCTCAAGTATGTCAAAATCTTCAAGCTCTTTGATCTCAGGATAGTAAGTGCTCTTAAGGTAAGCCAGTTTCTGCTTTACTGTATCCTCGTCAATTTTCAAGATCCTCGCCGCTCTGCCAATGAGTATCTCAAATCTTTCCTTTAATCCCGGTTCATCACTTCTCGTAAGGGATGGTAAAAATCCCTTTTCGACGATCATATCAACCAGCTCTTTTATCTCACTTTCAGGGAATAGCTCCTTCAGACGGAATGTCAGGTATTCCTTGGCAATCTGGCTCGAGATCAGTTTGGTCTCTTCTTCAGATATGTAGGGACCATGAAGTCTTATAGGTTCGGATGTTCCGGGTGGAATAAACAGCATATCACCCATGCCGAGGAGTTTTTCTGCACCTATTTCGTCGAGTATTGTCTTTGAGTCAATTCTCGAAGGGACCTTGAAGGCGATTCTCACGGGAAAGTTTGCCTTTATCATACCTGTTATCACATCAACCGACGGTCTCTGTGTGGCGACCACGAGGTGAATGCCAACGGCGCGTGCCATCTGGGCAAGCTTGGCAAGTGGCTCCTCAATTTCCTTGCCGATCGTCAAAATCAGATCCGCGAACTCGTCTATTATGACAACAATGTATGGTAAAGGTTCGTCGCCAGGCCTTTCGTGGACTGTACTGTTGTGGCTCTCGATATCTCTGACACCGTCACGAGCAAAGTGTTTGTAACGCAGGTCCATGAGTGCAACCATCTTTTTGAGATTTTTTGCAGCTTCTTTCCTCTCTTTTATGACCGGCATCACGAGGTGTGGAATACCTTCGTAAAATGAGAGCTCGATCCTTTTCGGGTCAATCATCAGGAATCTAACTTCCCTGTATGTAGCTCTAAAGAGTATGCTGGTAATAAGCGTGTTGATACACACGGATTTACCTGATCCCGTTGCACCTGCGATAAGAAGGTGGGGCATCTTTGCAAGATCGGCATACCGGGGAAATCCCGCTGTATCAACTCCAAGGGCGAAACTTAACTTGGATTTAAGATTCTGGAATTCGGGCTGATCCACGAGCTCCTTGAAATAAACGATTTTTCTTTTTTTGTTGGGCACCTCAATACCAATCAGTCCCTTGTCCGGCAATGGAGCAATGATCCTGATCTTATTGGATTTCATTCTGAGGGCGAGATCGTCGGAGAGACCCACTATTTTCGATAATTTTATACCAGGAGCTGGTTCGTATTCATAACGGGTTACAACAGGTCCCGGATAGTAGTTCACCACCTTTCCTTTTACGCCAAACTCCTGAAGCTTTTCCTCTATCAGACGGGCATTTTTCTCACACTCCTCTTTATCTGCTTCAGTTGTAGCAACCGGTCTGTCCTTGAGCAGTGGGATTAGTGCATCTGTCTGGGGGATTGGGGGAGATTCAATAAGTCTTGACGCCGGTTTTTTTATATCATCTGGCTTTTCCTCGATCTCCGTTTCCTCCTCCACAAGGGATTTAAGGTCTTCAAATGCAGATTTTTTCTCTGAGGTTTCTGTTTTGACCCTATTTCCCTTTGGCTTCAGGTCAGGAAGGATGTCTTCTTCGGGTTCGCTCTCAACCTCCCCGGTTTCAACAGGCTCGGTTTTTACAGCTGCCGTCTTTTTCCTGCGTGGGATCTTTACTCTTGGCAACCTGATCTTTGGTAGTTTAAATCGAGGGTAAACCGGGTAGAGAGCGGCAAGTGAAAGCAGGAGAAGTAAAAGGAATGCAGGTGTCTGTCCGATGTATTTTGTGAGCATTGATGAAATTGAGATTATGGCATCGCCATTCTGAAAAGGCTTGAAAAATATTGAAAGGCCGATTGTCAGAAAGACAGCGAAGAGGTAAAAACCCAGAACAATTCCAAACATTCTTGAAAAGAGTTTTCCCATGAGGCCAAGCACGGAGAACGCAAAAAAGAGAATCGCGGAGGCATAGGAAATGGAATAACCAAGATGTGCCAGCATGAATTTAGCTATCTCGTAGCCCACAATGCCACCTGCATTTGAAAGTATTTTGCCCGGCTGGAATGTAATGAGGCTCAGGAACACGGTGAGACTCAGAATACCGACGATCACAAAGAAGAATTTTTGCAAAATAGGCTTAATTCGCACTGTTGTCAGGTAATACACAGCTCCGAGCAGGGATATCAGGATTAGAAATGTCGCAATCTGTGCCATTCCGTTAAGTATAAAAAACCTTTTTCTTTTGTGTCAAACCACTTAAAAGGTTGTTCGAAAAAAGCTCCGTAAAGGGAGGATGAATGTAATTTTTTAATTCCCTCCCTGGCGCTGAGGGCTCTTTACAAATCCCCACTTTGCGAAAGATTCTTTTCCAGGCTCCTCCCCCACGCCGCGGTGGTTTTTCTCAAACTCTTTCCTCGCTCTGTGGGGGATTTTTTTCCCTGCTTCTCCCCGGTCGTGGATTCTTTTAAACTCCTTCCTTGCTCCAGGGAGGGATTCTTTTTCAACTTCTCCCTTGCTTTGCTGGGAGACACTTTCAAGTCCCTCCCAGTTCCGCTGAGTATTCTTTTTCAACTTCTCCCGTGCCCTGTGAGGGTTCTTCAAACTCCTCCCCTACGCCGCGGTGGATTTTTTTTCAAACTCTTTCCTCGCTCTGTGGGGGATTTTTTTCCCTGCTTCTCCCCGGTCGTGGAT